>DYSM01000612.1 GCA_020718265.1 Draconibacterium orientale
GCATATAAATTGGAAGACTTTTTAAATATAATTAAGGACATCTAAAGCCCACGCTTCGTAGTCAAGCACATTGGCTGGTCGCACAAAAAGCCAACACACGACCAAAACCAGCCAAAGAGCTTGCCTACCCAACGCACGGCATACAAAAACGCCTGCCCTGAGCGAAGTCGAAGGGAAGTAGCAAATTGATAGAAAAAAATGAAGAAAAATAAAAAAGTCCGGTTGGTAACACGCAGTATTGTTAATTGCCTGTGCAGTGGCTATTCGAGTGGCACAGTTCGTATTAAAAGTATTTGTAACCAGACAGAAAAGTGCTTCGAAATAGGCAACCTACCATAACGACAACCATTGTCGCTCACAACTTAAAATCTACTTTATAATGACAATAAAAAAATTTGTTTTCAGTCCGTTCAGCGAAAATACCTACATCGTTTACGACCAAACAGCCGAATGCATCATCATCGACCCCGGGTGTTTCGACCAATACGAACAAATGCAACTCGGCGAATATATTTCCGATAATAAATTAAAACCGGTTCACGTACTCAACACCCATTGTCATTTGGACCATGTTTTTGGAAATAATTTTTTGGCAAGAACCTACGGATTGAAAAGCGAAATTCATCGCAACGACTTGGAATTACTCAGAAAAACATCGAGCTATGCCCAAAGTTTTGGTTTGCAAATGGAACAACCCGAAGATGCAGGGAAATTCCTCAGCGAATCGGACACAATTCTATTCGGAAATTCGGAATTGAAACTTTTTCACATTCCCGGACATTCGCCCGGACATTTGGCATTTTACAACACCACAGAAAAAATCGTTTTCTGCGGCGATATTCTCTTCAAAGGAAGTATCGGCAGAACCGATTTGCCCGGCGGAAACTTTGAAACATTGATTTCCGGTATTAAAACAAAACTGTTTTCTTTACCCGATGATACCGTGGTTTATTCCGGACATGGAGAAAATACAAGCATCGGGGCTGAAAAAAGAACCAATCCTTTTGTTAAAGAATAATCATAATACGAATCAAGAGTCAAAATTTATTTTAAGTCATTGA
>DYSM01000174.1 GCA_020718265.1 Draconibacterium orientale
TCCTATTAGTGCATCAATATTGTAGCAATTATCGGCATTAAAATATTCCATAACGGCAAAGTGATAAGTTGAACCTTGGTCTAAACCGGTAACTGTTGCGGTATTTTCTGTTCCGATGTAAACAACAAAATTGCCTGTTCCGATTTCTTGTCCTAATGCAAATTCGGAGTTCGCATTGTAAGCTGTTCCTGTTACGGGAGCTGCACTAACCGCCGAACCTTTTGAGGCTAAAACGATTACGGCATCTCCGTTTCCGCGCGTCCAATTTATGGTTAAAGCATTATCTTGAACACCGTCAACTAAAAAAGCTGAGGCTTGCGTTGTGGGTGAGGTACACGAAGAAGGGAATGTAAATTTGGCGATGCGAGTTTTCCAATCCCAACCACCGGCAGTGTATTGTGTGGTGTACCAGAACGAATAATCGTCGGACGGATCAACGCTCATCATGGAGTAATCGCCCCAACGTTCGCCTCCGCCGGTTTGCGATGCCGTACCTTCTTTTATGGATTCTTCCGTTATAGTCATTTGTCCCAGCGGGTCGCCGGCTTTGCGTCCTGTGTAACGAATTGACGGAAATGTAGCTGAACCGGCAACAGAATATCCGAGCGCAATGTCGCCCTGTCCGTTCATGGCAATGCTGCTCATCCAACGTGAGTTTGCATCGGGCGCATAAGTTCCTTCCTGATAAATCGTCCAGTTTAAGCCGGTTTTACGAAGTTCGTACCAACGCACGGCGGCTTTATCGCTTCCCATATTTACAGTACGGCTCAACACCAACGCTGCGTGAGTTCCAAAATACCGGTATTGTGCACGGAACATCAATCGGTCAGCAACAACACTTATGTCTTCCGATGTAGATGGTTGATCTATACAAACATCAGAACTGAAACTTGAATTAAAAGATGTCGGAGTCAGTAAGTTTGCTTGTGCAAACGTAGAGTTTGCAGGTGTAGTCCAATTTGCCGTAAACGCCCACACTGCAACGCGGTCGGCACTCCAGTAAGTATCATCATCGGTATCAAAAACGAAGTAATTCGGAGTTCCTGCGGGCGGAAAATCGCCGTCGCAATCTGTAGGTAACATCGAATAATGGTCATCGTTTGCCGTTTTTTCAAATTTTATCATGCGCGCACTTGCGTTTCCTGCGAGCATCTCATCGCGGTTAAACGCTACGGCATACG
Source organism: Draconibacterium orientale (assembly GCA_020718265.1). Classification (GTDB taxonomy): domain Bacteria; phylum Bacteroidota; class Bacteroidia; order Bacteroidales; family JAADGE01; genus DYOJ01. Next base: position 1,182 of record DYSM01000174.1, read on the forward strand.
TTCCGTTGAAATCGCCTGAGGCAACAGTAAAGCGGTTTGCGGTCATATAATAGCCGTCGCGCCAGATTCCGAGTTTCGGATAGTCGGGCATATCGGTAAATTGGAACGCATAACGGTAGTAAGTTCCTGTCGGGTCGTTAGTTGTCGAAACTGCGAGTAATTCCCATTGCGAATCGTCTTCGGTGGAAACGGCAAATTGAGAAACCAACCAACGGTCTGCTTGTTCGTCGTACAATACAATCGGGTCGCCGTCGTTTGTGCCTGTCCATGCGCCGTTGAATCCGTTCCAAAATACAGATGAATTAAAGGCAGGAACCAAAACGTTTCCGCTTTTGTCATAAATTTCGGTAACATTGTTTGTCATTTGCACATAATGATTCGGACCGGCATCGCCTTGCGTATCAGGCGGTACAATTTGGCTGCCATTATCGCCGTTATTTGTGCCTTCCACATTTACGGTCGGGGCTGCTGTTCCGCGCATTCCCAATGTTTTTTGCACATTAGGTGAGATTGTGTTTTTATCAATCACGCCGGTTTTTACGGTTCGGAAATGATTTTTCACTTTGCCGTCTTTCCATTTTTTAACGGCACTGTTGTCCAAAGCCGTCATTTCGGTGAGTGGTTTGGAAACATCGAAATATTTTGCGGCTTGCACTTCGGGCTTATCTCCGGATTGTGCGCTCAGCACTTGCCCCGACAGCACGAAAAACAGTATCAGGACTGAAAGTAGAATTTGATTTTTCATAAATGAATATTAAAAAAATGTAGTAATTTGCAAATTTAAAACGTTTTCGGAAAAACGTGAGTTCCGAAATAGCTTATTTTCATGGATTTTTTAGAAAAAACAACTAAAAATTAGACGTTCGCTACAAATTTGAGACTTCCGGAATTTGTAAGTTGCACATATTGAGCTATATTGTCAATATCGCGGAAATACTTTTTCGCGATGCGCTCGCCCGAATCCGTGTTGCAAAAAAACGAAACCGCAGCGCGTTTTTCTGTTTCAACAAAACCCAATCGACGAAACGCCTCACCATTGCCCCAGTCCAAGTCGGTATAAGTCATGATGCTTTGAGGTGCATAAAGTTGCATATAAAATTTCAAAAGTTTGCTCAATCCGCCCGTTATGGTTGTGTAATTTTTACTGCAATAGCGCAATATCTCTGCCGAATTGCCGGTTTGGAATTTTCGCATCGCGGCAAAGGTCATTGCGGCAACTAATTCATTTTCAAAAAACAAACCGATTCTTACTTTTGAGGTCGATGTGCCGTAAATATGGTTTTCGTTCAAAAAAATATCAGCTTCGGGCTTTGTTATTTTCTTCACAAAACATTTTCTGGCGAAAATAGTTTTGGATTTACCGTAAAGAGCAGAAATTTTACTTTTGATAATTTCCGGATGTCGTATCCACCAATCTTCAAACACTGTAAAAATGTTTTCTTTATATTGAAACTCAGAATATTCAGAAAAAGATAAGAACCGATGCTTACGACACTCGGATTGCTCAATGTGATTGACATCGCAAAAAGAGTTCAACCAAATATCAAAACTATTATTTGGCACGAACAAGCTCAAAAATTTCGACAAATTGTTTTACACTCAACTGCTCGGGACGTTTGGTCAGAAACTCGTAAGCCGTTCTGTCCGGAAAATATGCGGAAAGAGAGTTGCTGAGCATTTTTCGGCGTTGGTTGAATGCTGCTTTTACCATTGTTGCAAATTGCGGATAAATATCCGACGCAATGAGCGGCGCGGCTTTGCGCGTGAGGCGTATCACACCGGACTGCACCTTGGGCGGCGGATTGAAAACTTCGGGCGAAACCGTGAACAAATATTCCGCATCGTAAAACACTTGCGCCAACACACTCAAAATGCCGTACACTTTATTGCCGTGTTTTGCGCCGATGCGTTCCGCCACTTCTTTTTGAAACATGCCCGTGAGCGAAGTTACGATTGTTTGATTTTCAATAGCTTTAAATAATATTTGAGATGAAATATTATACGGAAAATTTCCGATTACGGCAATTTGCTTCGTAGGAAAACGTTCGGAAATGTTCATATCTAAAAAATCTTCAAACAAAATTTTGTGTTGAAAAGCGGAATATTTCGATTTTAGATATGCAATAGATTCGGAATCGATGTCTGTTACAAAGAAGTTCGGTTTTTCGATAAAAAAATCTGTCAGAATGCCGGTACCGCCACCAATTTCCAAAGTAATATCTGCAGATGTGTCTGTGCAACTGTCTGCAATTTTGCGGGCAATGTTTGTGTCGGTCAAGAAATGTTGTCCGAGATGTTTTTTGGGTTTTACGAACATGAGCAGACCTTAGTTTAGATTCGGATCCACAGGCACGTTTGCCCAAAATTCGTATTTATCGCCAATTTTTTTGGTGGTTTTTTCCCACAAATTATCGTCAGGCTTCAGTAGCTTATGAATTGATTTTGGGTTTGTTACAATCCAAAAATTATTTTTCAGTTCGCCGTCCAATTGCTTGGGCATCCACCCGGCGTAACCTGCAAAAAAGCGCACTTGTTCCGGCTTTGCGGAGCCGGAATTGAGCATGTCGATTAAAAAATCGTAATCGCCGCCCCAATATACGCCGTCTCTTATCAGAACACTGTCAGGCAGAATTGTGCCGAGTGTGTGCAGATAAAATAAGCGGTCGCGGCTCACGGGTCCGCCCAAATAGACCGGAATATTCAAATGTCTGCCCACCGAAGCAACATCGTGCAACGTTTTTCCGAGCGGTTTGTTGAGCACAAATCCTACGGAACCTTCGCTGTTATGTTCCGTTAGCAACACTGCCGAGCGTGTAAAATAGCGGTCGTCGGCAAACGGTTCGGACAACAACATGCTGCCTGTTTCGGCATGAAGCAAATGAGAATCTATCTTGAAAATATCTTTTGAAATCTCTTGCATCGACATAAAAATTTATCGGCAAAGATAACACTTTTCTTATGCAGTTTGCATTCGGTCTCAGAAAAATCTTTTTCTACAACCTTGTCTGATATCTCAAATCTCACGTCTCAAATCTAAAATCTAAAACGCAAAATAGATAAAGCGTGTAAAATAGCGGTCGTCGGCAAACGGTTCGGACAACAACATGCTGCCTGTTTCGGCATGAAGCAAATGAGAATCTATCTTGAAAATATCTTTTGAAATCTCTTGCATCGACATAAAAATTTATCGGCAAAGATAACACTTTTCTTATGCAGTTTGCATTCGGTCTCAGAAAAATCTTTTTCTACAACCTTGTCTGATATCTCAAATCTCACGTCTCAAATCTAAAATCTAAAACGCAAAATAGATAAACGGTTGAAGCTCCGCCGTACGCATTTGCCAAATTGCAAACACCACGACAACAATGGCGGCTACCTTTGCCCAGTGCGGCGTTTGCGAAAAGTAATTCACATAAGCCGTTTTCCAATTCGTGGGCAACCAATGCACGGTCAGTCCGAACGCAAGTACAAGGAACACATATTTGTAAGCCAAAATCACTTGTCCGATTTGCCCAAATTCAAACGCCGTTGTTATTTGGTGCATAATATCATTGACTTGCGACATATTTTCGGCACGAAACCAAATGCGGGTTGCAGTTATGAAGTTGAAGGTCAGAAAAATAGCATAAAAGCGCACCAGCCAACTGTTGTTGTTATTGAACGGACTGATTTTTTTCCAATATTTATACACAACCAAACCGACGCCGTTCAAGCCGCCCCAAATGACAAACTGCCAACTTGCGCCGTGCCACAATCCGCCGATGAGCATCGTCAGCATCAAGTTGATATTTGTGCGCATGGCACCGTATTTGTTTCCGCCGAGCGGAATATAAAGGTAGTCCTTCAGCCACGTGGAAAGCGAAATATGCCAACGTTTCCAAAATTCGCCTGTACTTTGGGCTTTGTAAGGCGAATTAAAGTTGGGATTCAACCGAAAACCCATAAGCAACGCCAAACCGATGGCGATATCCGTATAACCCGAAAAATCAGCATACACCTGAAACGAATACGCATAAAGTGCAAACAAATTTTCGACACCCGAAAACGTCAGCGGACTCGAAAACACACGGTCGATAAAATTGACGGCAATGTAATCCGAAATAAACATCTTTTTGAACAAACCGTTCAGAATCATAAAGACGGCAACCCCAAACTCGGCACGCGAAAGTTCAAACTTTTTGTAAATTTGCGGTATAAATTCCGATGCGCGCACAATAGGACCCGCCACCAACTGCGGGAAAAACGTTACATAGAAGCCGAAATCAATAATATTTTTAACCGGTTCCAATTTGCGTCGGTAAATATCGATGGAATAACTCAGCGTTTGAAACGTATAAAATGAAATACCTACCGGCAAAATAATTTTATCAATCGAAAAGTGAGTGCCGCCTATCTCGTTTGTCCATTTCGAGAATAAATCGACAACGGGAATGTGCATATCGAATAACGTATTCACACTGCCGATAAAAAAGCCTGTGTATTTGTAATACGCTAAAATAAACAGATTGACAACAAGACTTGTAGCGATGAGTAACTTGCGTTTGCGTTGATTTTGAAGGCGATACAAGGCGTTGCCAATGTAAAGATCTACAACTGTTGATAATATAAGCAAACTGACAAAAAAACCGCCCGTTTTCCAGTAAAAAAACAAACTGACCAAAAACAAAAACGCATTGCGCGGCACTTCCTTTTTATGAATTGCCGAAAACACGCCGTACACCACCGCAAAAAACGCCCAGAAATAAAACTGCGTGAATATGAGCGGCTTAGTAGGATTGAAATCGAATATGGAAACAAAAAATTCGTGCATGTGCGGCAGAAAAATCCGCGCGAAAGTATCAAACATTTACGAATTGATAATCACTTTTTGAAAAAAATATAGGGAAATATCAAACGAAGTCTTTTGCATGCTAAATTTCAAAGCACCCGCTCCAAACTCAGCCTCAATCTAACTCAACATTATGAGTTATGAAATAGAAGTGTAGATTAATTCCCCCTTTTTCAAAAGCGGGTTAGGGGGATTCTTTCTGTCAAAGGACTTAAAACCACCAGAAAGCAGTTTGTAGAATTATGATAACTGTTCACTGATTA
>DYSM01000613.1 GCA_020718265.1 Draconibacterium orientale
CTCATTTTTAATAATTTATCGTTATGTAATCGTGTTTATTCAATTGGCTATAACGTTTTGCGGCTACCCGAAGGTGGCGATTTCGAAGCGATTCACTGTCAACCAAGCACAAACTTTGATAGATGCAAAAAGCTTGATTTAACCACTGAAACGCCACTTTTGGGTAGGTGCTGTTATGCGTTCGGCTTTTATTTTGTTTCATAAATTCTGTCAATTTCGTTGTCCCACTTTTTGGTTTCGCATGTCTTAATTTCTACTTTTTCGTTGTATTCAAAACCGTGAAAGTCGCCATAAATTTCTTTGTTTTTGCTAATTGTTAAAGTGCTGTCCATAATTATTCCACTCGGCTTGAATTCGTAATATAGTATAGGGTTGTAAGCAGTCAATGTTCCATTGTCGCCCCAAGTTTCACCCCAGTCCCAAAAACCAGCAAACTCCAAATTGTCATCCATGTCAAGGTTTGATGCTTTTGAAATAAATGTCGGTAATTTTTCTGTGCTAACTATTTTGTCTTGATGCACATTGAAATATTTCAAGTAGTTTTTACTCGGTCGGTCGTTTACTTCAATTAAAATTTCAAAGGTTTCATTGTCAAGCAGTCTAACAATTGGATATAATTTGCCACCAAACTCATATTCAGTCAAAGAAGTGTCAATGTAAAGTCGCTTGTTTTTATGTATCAGGATGAAAAGTGTGTAGGTTTCAAACTTTTCAAAATCTTCTTTTCGTCCAACTTTAATTTCAAAGTCGTGGTCAAGTTTTATAGTCTTTTGAACTTGTTTGTCAATGTTTGATGTGGTCTGGAAACTGTCAGCAGATGCGTCTGATGAGTTATCACTTTTTTGTCCGTTGCCGTTGGAACAAGCAGTCAAAATGAAAGCGATTAAAAAAGTCAAATATGTTCGTTCAAATTTCATAGTTGTCGGTCTTTTAAGCTGACGCATAACGGTTTGGCGGTATGTTTTTGTTGCCGATTTCGAAGCACTGACCTGTCAAGTTACACAAAAGTTTATTAGATGCAGAAACGCTGAAATACCCACTGTCTCGGCAATAAAATAT
>DYSM01000614.1 GCA_020718265.1 Draconibacterium orientale
AAAATGAATTTGCATCAATTCAATTTCGGGCGTGCGGATGAGAAAGTTTTTATTTGCAGTTTCATTTTCAAAGATTTCCGACTGTGAGAGCTGCCCGAATAACGCATGTTTTTTAAAAATGCTGTAAGCTTGCGCCCAGACTAAATTTATATCAATATCGCGGTTGTAGCTTGCTTTGTCGGGTTCTGTGTTCCAAATAATTCTGTTGATTTTAAAACATACCCAGCGAACGTTTCCTGTTGCATCGGACAGAAATTCTTCGTCGTTCGTTGATGCAACGAAATTACATCGGCGTTTCATTACCTTAGTACGCGCATCATACGGCAAGCGTTGTTTAATTTCATCTTTTGACATTACAGCCTTGAGCAAATTAATGTCATTTTTTGAGAGCACAGAAAGTTCATCAAGGTTTATCATAAAATTTTCAGTCAAAGCAATTGCACCATCTTTGTCGAAACTCATTTCTTCAGTGTAATATGCTTTCAAATCCGGCGGACAGAGCCAACGCAAAAACGTTGATTTTCCGCTGTTTTGTTTGTTGTGAACGATTACAAAAGTTTGTTTGTTCAATTGCTTGCCTATTCCGCTGGCTACCATGCGCACAAACATTTTTTTGAAATTCCGCAAAAATCGGTCTTTGTCGTTCGGCGGAACCTCAACATATTCGGCAAGTTTGGCAATGTGGTCGGTTCCGTCCCATTCGGGTAGCTGTTTGAAGTAATTGATAATCGGATTGTATTTTTCAACGTAACTACTGCCGAGAATTGCACGCACGGAATTTTGACCCGCTTTGTAACCTGCTTTTTGCAAGTCTATCCAAATATCATTGTCATTTATTTCGCTGTAAGGTTCGTTTTGTTCGGCATCGGAAACTGTTCTAAATTCTATTCGGTTACTTACTTCGTTATATCGAATTTCGTAATTTTCTTTCATATAATCTTCTATTCTTTGAATTGTTGAACTTTCATTTTTTTTGGACATAATCAGACATTTTTTCGTAGGCATTAACTAAATTTTTCATTATGTTTTTTGTATCGTTAAGTTCTTTTTGCATGGTTT
>DYSM01000175.1 GCA_020718265.1 Draconibacterium orientale
CTGAGTAGGTGATTTCAATACAATTTTTCTCAATTCTTTTTTTTGAAAATACAAATCAAAATTCAAATTTTTAGTCGAAATAATTTGAAATATACTGAAGATGTGTTAATTTGATAATATGTTAATGTGCTAATTTTCTTATTATGAGTAAATTATATAATTCATTAAGTAAAGATTTTATCCGTTTAGAGTATAGAATGCAATTTATCGCAGAAAATTCTATCTTTGTCGGAGATGAGCTATTTTTGTAACTATTGTGTTTTTGGAGATTATGAAATTGAAGTTTTACACATTTTTGTTCGTTATTTTACTCCATGAATGCGTTTTTTCGCAACGAGAGGCAGACAGTTTGAGACATGTAATTGCAACTGCAAAGCATGACACGACCGTCATGTCGGCATACACGGAGTTAATACAGTTCTATATTTTTTCAAACCCGGACAGTGCCGATTTTTATTTCGCCAAAGCAGAAAAACATTTGGCAAAAACGAAAAATATCGAAGGCGAAATTGATTTACTCATTTTGAAAGGTAACAAGTTGTGGACACAGGGCGATTTGCCCGGCACACGAAAATTGTATTTTCAAGCCGATGCACTTGCCGAAAAACACAATCTTACAAAAAAACGCACACCCATAAATTCAAACCTATATCTTAGTTATAAGTCAACATCGCCCGATTCTGCAAAACTATTTTTTAACAGGTCAAAACGCTTTGCGCACCAAGCCATGGACAGCATTTGGATATATCGGATAGAAATTTTGGAAATTGAAGCTTTGGTCGTTGCATCAAAATTCGATTCTGCGTTGCTCCTTTTGCCGGCATCAGAGCGATTTGTAAAAAAACATAACAAAGCAGATTTATATTTTCGAGTTTTGTACAATTATGCGCTTATTTATTTCAGAATGGGGATGTTGGATAAAGCGTTGTTCACGTATTTGGAAGCAGAAAAAATTGCCGAGCAATTAGGCGTTATACACAATAAGGAAACTGTAACGAGCAATATATCAATTGTTTATGCTCAAAAGGGCGATTTGAAAAATGCCGAGATTTACAACCGAAAAGCGCTTGATTATGCGCGACAATTGAAAAATCCGATGCGCATTGCGGTATGTCTTGCAAATTTTTTTGAGGTTTTAGTGGAACAAAAAAAAACTGACGAGGCTGAACCTTTGGGCAAAGAAGCTGCCGAACTTGTGGAACTCTATGATATTAAACACATTCGACCTTCGCTCGAAGTTAATTATGCCAAATTCTATGTGTTGAAAAAAAATTATGCACTTAGTGAGAAACATCTCAAAGCAGGTATCGAAGCGGCGCACGAACAAGATTTAACAGAGTGGTTGGTACATGGATACAAAGTCTATATAGTTTTGGATACGCTAAAGGGAGATTACAAAGCAGCTTTTGCTCATAAAGACAGTTTTCTGACGTATGATAAAATATTGAAAAACAATGAATTACAACAGAAGTTGGAGGAATTGGAAATAAAATACAAATCTGCTGAAAAAGAACAAGAAAACTCACTTTTGAAATTTCAAAAAATTGAGACAGAGCTTTCTCTGAGAAATATAAATATCGCCCTGTGGTCAATTGCTGCAATTGCGTTCTTGTTGATAATTCTGATTGTAATTGTTCTAAAAAATCGTCGAAAAATGCAACGGGCATACTCCGAAATATCGGAACGAAACTTTGAAATTTCCGAACAACGCGAAGAAATCATGCAGCAATCGGAACGTTTAACAAAAAGTTTGACAGAAGTTAAAACGCTCACCCAGTACCGCGAAGACCTTACGCAAATGCTTGTGCACGACCTCAAAAATCCGCTCAACGTGCTGCTCAATTTGCCTGAAAAGATGTCGGAGCTTGAAAAAGACGAAATTCGGCTCTACACATCGGCAAATATGTTAAATTTAGTCTTGAACATCTTGGATGTGAGCAAATACGAAACCGCCGAACTCAAAATATCTCCCAAAATATTTGGAATAATTGCAACATGGAACGCGCTCACAAAGCATTTTGCGCTGTTGCTCAAACAAAAAAATATTCGGATTTCGGTGCATTCCGAATCTGAAATTAACGTGTTTGCCGACAAAGCTTTGACCTATCGCATTTTGTTAAATTTACTCTCAAATGCCTACAAATACGCGCCCGCAGGAGGCGAAATTTCACTTTCGGCAGAGCTGATTGATGCAAATTTAGTAAAAATAACCGTTTCCGACAACGGCGAAGGCATGACGGAAGAAGACATCCAAAAAATATTTCAAAAATACGGACAGGCAGGCAGTTCGCAGACATATTCCACCGGCTTGGGCTTACTGTTTTGCAAAATTGCCGTAACCGCGCACGGCGGAACAATCACGATTCAGTCTGAAAAAGGCAAGGGCACACACGTGAGTTTCACGTTGCCGATTTCGGAAAAACCGCTGACTGAACATGAGACAATTCAGGCGGTAGAAGCCGGGAATGATGGCGCAAAACTTTCGGAAACCGAGATTTTAAAATTAAAACCTTATGCCGAAATTTTAAGGTCGGCAGATTTGAGCCAAACAAGCATGTTCCGAAAATTAATTGCAAAATTTGAAGAAATAGAACACATAAACGCGGCGTGGACTGACGAACTTCGTAACGTAGTTTTTACACAAAATTATGCACGTTATCAGGAACTTATAACCGATATAATTCAAATCAAAACAGATGAAAATCTATAAAATTCTTATTATTGACGACGATATCAATACCATAAAATTTATTATAGATAAACTCGAAACCAATAACAAAAATTACGAATTTTACCATGCGCCGAGCGGAGCTGAAGGTGTGCGCGTTGCCGAAAAATTCAGTCCGAATTTAATTCTGACCGACTGGGAAATGCCCGAAATGTCCGGAATTGAGCTGATAAAACGGTTAAAATCCGCTGAAAGGACAAAAGATATTCCGGTAATTATGGTAACAGGTGCCATGACCACATCGCAACATTTGCAAACGGCGTTGGATGCCGGCGCTGTTGATTTTATTCGTAAACCTGTGGACGAAATTGAGTTACAATCCAGAGTTCGTGCTGTATTGCAACTTGCCGACTATTATGCCGAACTTGTAGCTCTAAAAAACCGTGAATTAGCTTCGACGGCAATGAAAATTTTGGAAACAAATAATTTTAATACTCACATATTCAAAGAGTTAGGCGAAGTTGAACAAGATATAAACAATCAAAAAACGAACATAGTTGAACGAATATCAATATTGCGAAACACAATATCCAACAAAATAAAATCTGAAGCATGGACGCAATTTGAAACGTATTTTCATAATGTTAATCCCGATTTTCAAGCCAATTTGTTAGCAGATTTCCCAAATTTATCGCCGACGGATTTAAGAATTGCGGCATTCATTCGCCTAAATCTAAACTCGAAGGAAATTGCTGCTGTTACATTTACGGCTGTCGACAGTGTAAAAACCGCACGTTATAGGTTACGCCAAAAGTTAAATGTTGATCAAACGGAAAATTTGACCGGTTTTTTGCTCAAATATTAATATTTTTTTTGTTTTGCCATAAAAAGTTACAAAACATACCGTTGAAACCGACAACTAATTCCGTGTTGTTTACTTTTTGCTGTACCCTCAACATATATTTAACCGAAGAATTGATTTAATATTGTAAAAAATTTTAACTATGCAGGATTTAGACACAACAAAAGAAGATGTTATACTCACTGAAGAATTGCCGGAGGCGCAAGAATTTGTTCTGAAAAAGTTAATCAAAAACTCCGAACAAAGTAAAAAGACCCATGTTGAATCGAATGAAGACGCACAAAATACGGATATTTTAACAAATCATACATTCTAATTTTTTTTATATGAAACAGTTCATAATCACTTCCCCAATTCGCGGTACACCCGAAACGTGCGACCTGCCGACTTTTTTCAGTTCGGCTGACACGTTAAGTTTTCTTAAAATTTTAAATAATAAATTCAATATGAATAAAAAGTTCACAATTTTAATTCTGTTGTTGGCATTGTTTGCAGTAAACGGATACAGTCAAAGTTCGCAATTTTTGAACTTTAACGTAACAACCGATTTGTCAAACAATTTTAACGACGACGGAACACCGCAGTTCTCTTGGGTAGATATCGGCGGCATTCAAAACACAGGGGCAATCAATGTTCCGATTGGTTCAAATGATATTTGGACAACAAAAACCGGATACACCATTTGCGAGGGCGGGGTTTACACGCTCAGTGCTTACTTCCTTGTATCTGAAAACGCCGGCTTTGGCGGACTGGGCTTTGCCACTTCCAGCACAAACACTTCCGATTCTTACGGTTCGCCGGAAAAAGGTATCGGCATGTGTTTTCATGGTGGCGGTGGTTATTTTGTAAATAACCGAACAAACAACGAAGTAAATTGGCCCCCCGATTTGGTGCTGGGCAACTGGTACAAAATGATTCTGGTGATTAACTACAAAAGTGCAAATACGTTTGACTTGAATTTCCAAATTTGGGAATCAGATGCCAACGGAACGGTTGGTTCGATGAAAACTGAACAGACCATGCTCGATGTTGTAAATGCAACAGTCGGAACTTCACCGTATATAAATGTTTACTTTTCGGCAGCAGGCAGTCGCATGTCAAAAATCGATGATTTCACTATCGAACTCGGCGGTTGTGCAGCGTTTGAAAATCAACCAACGCTTGGTGCATGTTCTTCTTCGTCTGTAACATCAGGCGGAGCAACGCTCGAAGCATCTGTTACAAGCGACGGCGGCGCGGCAATTACCGAACGCGGTTTTTATTACGGAACTACGGCAGCTCCAACTACAAACAAAACTGTTGTGAGCGGAACTACCATAGATTTTACCTTAGATATTAGCAGTTTAACGGCTGAAACAACCTACTACTTCCGAGCTTACGCTGCAAATGCCAACGGCGAAACGGTAGGCGATGATTGCTCGTTTACGACAACTGCAGGTTCTGTTTCTAATTATATTTTGGACTGTAGTGCAGGAAGTACCCTTTGGAGTATCGGTTCATCAACACCTATGGAAATAGATCAGGCATTAACTGTAACTGCGGCTGATAATATAACGAATGCAAAAGTCTATTTTAGCAGTGGTTTTGTATCCTCCGAAGACAGACTCGTTTATCCAACAGTTTTATACGGAATAACAGGTACATACAACAACTCAGCTGGCGTATTGACTCTGACAGGTACTGCTACGGCAGCTCAATTCGAAGAGATATTTCAAAGCATACAGTATAACAATCTAAATACTACACCAACAACCTCGCAAAGAGAAATAACTTTTGCGTTAGGTGATGCTTTGCCATATAAACCTTGTGGATTTGAAAAATATCACTACTATAAGTTTGTTCCGGCTTCCGGAATCTCGTGGACGGATGCAAAAAATGCCGCTGCTGCGATGACTTATTTCGGATTAGAAGGCTATTTGGTTACAATAACTTGTCAAGAAGAAAATAATTTGGCATTTAATTCTATAGGACAACAAGGCTGGATAGGTGCAAGCGATGAGGGCGAGAATAAAATTTGGCGTTGGAAAACAGGTCCGGAAGCCGGACAACAGTTTTTTACACAAAACGGGCTTTCTAACGGAGGTTGCGGAGCAGACGGAACTGCGTATAATTCAATGTTCGACAATTTTGACACCGACGAGCCAAACGACTATTCGGACGGATGTGCCGGTTTGGAAGATTACGGTCATTTTTTATCTTCAGGTAAATGGAATGATTATCCTCATACATTAGGCGGAATTGCAGGATACTACGTTGAATTCGGTGAAATGGTCTCCGACCCTGTTGCCGGCTTACAAATATCAGATATTAAAGTTATTGAATTTACAAATTCAGCGTCCGCTCCGGTTCTCGGTGCATGTGCATCTTCGGCAGTTATGGAAGCTACAGCAACTCTCGAAGCCTTTGTTACAAGCGACGGCGGCGCGGCAATCACCGAACGCGGTTTTTACTACGGCACATCGGCAAACCCGACAGGCAACAAAACTTCTGTTGCCGGAACTACCGGAGATTTAACCTTAGATATTAGCAGTTTAACGGCTGGAACAACCTACTATTTCCGCGCTTACGCTGCAAATGCCAACGGCGAAACCGTAGGCGACGATTGTTCGTTTACGACAACTGCAGGTTCAACACCTGTTTTTGAAGCACTTGACGATGTAATTACTGTTGATTGTAACTCAAGTTCCAACACAGGCGATTTATCGACCAACGATAATAATCCTGACGGAGGTTTGTTC
>DYSM01000615.1 GCA_020718265.1 Draconibacterium orientale
CTTTATTAAATATTTAATAATCAAAAAATTATCACATTTTCAAATTTCCAAATTAACACATTTTCAGTATAGTTTGTTTAGCTAAAATAAAACAGGCTTTTTAGACCGGACTCAAAATTTATTTTTGTTCATCGGGTTTTATGAAGCGTGCAATGAGCGACAAACGGCGGTCTGTGATAAATGTATAGACAAACTCACTTGCACCAAAACTTTCAGCAATTTCTGTGCCAATCTGTCTGCTGAAATCCGCAAGCACAAGCGTGGCAGTTTTCAACGTATTAGATTGCAAGTAGTTGTTTATCAATCCATGAAATGCAAACAACGAGTCGCTTTCCTTACGTTTCCAAGCAAAAAACACGCGTGCTCTGCCGTGCGATTTTCCGATGCAAAATGCGGCAACCATTTCGTTATGTTCGTCGTATGCGCCCAGAATTTCGAGTGCCCGCCGTTGCAAAAGTGTGCCGAGCAATTTACGCAGGATGTTTAACTTTAGACGTTCGGACGGTAAAATTCCAAAATCGATGACCTTGAGCAGTTCCGAAGGCATAATTTCTGAACGAAAAAAAAGCTTTTCTTTGCAAACATGCAGAATTTCTATAAGTTGAGGTTCAAAACATGCTTTTGTGAATTTATAAGGTCGCACCAAGTCCAATTCGTGGAAACTGACGTGTTTACATGTAAAACGTTTGTTCTCGAGAAAAGGTAAATCGGCTTTAAATGTAATATAATGGAAAATTTTAGGTAAAATTTCTGAAAACTTTTGTAATAAATCCGAATCCGGCGCGATTGGACTGTACACGGCACTTTCTTCCCAAAAAAATGGCGTGATGAGAAACAGATAGCCGTAGCGTTCGTGCATCGGCAGAGGCATAATGGCAACATAATCGTCAAGCACAAGTGCCGCCCAGCTCGGATTTACAATGTCCAAATACCACGAATACGCCGTAATATTCCCGTTCACGGCACGAGCAATGCAGTTGTCCCATTTCTCGGTGTCTATTTCGTGATTTCGCAGAAATCTGATTTTCATGGTTTTGTAACTTGTAATTTGTAACTTG
>DYSM01000176.1 GCA_020718265.1 Draconibacterium orientale
ATGGTGGTGATGCCGTTGGAGAAGTCGCCTTTGTGGGTTACGCGCAACGGGTATTCAAACACGAATGTGCCTTTGGGCAGATATTCGATGAAGAAGTTGGTGGACGCGTCTTTGGTGCTTTCGTAGTAGCCCAAGCCGTCTTGCCATTTGTAGCGCGAAATCACGTTTATCGGCTCGAAACCGGAGGCACGCATGTCTTTCAGGTGGATGTATTCCATGGCGCGGTCGGTGCGGAGTTCCATGCGGACAATGATTTTGTCGCCCACTTGTAATTGCGCTTTGTCGGAAATCGGTTCGATGACTTTGCCGCGGTCGGTGTCGCGCTCAATAAACAACTGTTTTTTGAGTTTGAGCGGCGTTTCGTGCGGAGTAATTTTGTCGAGATTCTCGAAATATTGCCAATACAGCGCGCCCCAAGCAATGCCTTCATCGGTTTTGGTTACGGTAACTTTGCCCATGTCGGGTTTAATGTCCGAACCGCTCCACGAGGTTTTGAAATATCCGGTGCCGGCTTCAATTTTCACATTGTCGAGTTTGGTGGGGTCAATAACTTTACCTGCGAGTTTGATTTCCACAAGTTTATCGCTTTCGAGCCAATTGCCGCCTCTACGAAGCAAAGCATACACGGCTTCGGCGGTTGCGCGGGTGGTTTTCCAATCTTGCGTTTGCTTTTGTTTGAGCAACCACACTTTTAGGTCGTACACTGCGGTTTGGTCATTGGAAACTTCGTCAAATGCCTCAATCATAAGGGCTTGAAACTCTATCGGCGCATTGTACCAATAATATCCCGCCACATTGTTTTTCCAATACATACCAAGTTCATCGTGCGAAGTGGAATGTTCTTTGAGCGATTTCATAATGTCGGCAGGAACTTTTGCATCGCCAAAACGATGAAGCGACAGTGCGAGCATACCTTGCATGTATTGACCTTGCGTGAGCCAATATTTTTGTGCCTGACCTTTATAATAGTCGAACGCTTCTTTGCTGCGTGCCGGAATTTCAATATCGGTAAAATAACTTCTTCCGTAAAGATAATGAATGGCATCGTAAGACAGATGGTTTTCTTTCATCTCTTTTTCGGTGTAATGACGTTTCAGCCAATCGTAATCTTCGTCAATGCGAATATCCAAATACCCGACCGCTTTGGTGAGCATGTTCCACGTTTTTTGGTCGCCGCGAATTTCTTTCACGCCAAGTTGGTCGAGTCGTCCGAAACCTGTTACGAGATATTGCGTAATGTAGCGACTTTCGGGCATTCCGTTAAACCAGGGCCACGCGCCGTTGGACGATTGTGCTTTTTGGATTTTGCGCAAAGCGGTTTCCATTTCGTTGCCCATGCGGTTGAGGTCGAAGAGCACGCCGACACGTTTTTTGCGTTCGGTTTCGTCTTTACCGTCTAATACCCAAGGCGTTTCTTCCAAAAGTGCATATTTCAGTTCTTGATTTTTTTCAAGATTTGATAACAGAGCTTCCGAATTTTCGGTGTTTTTCCAAGAATCAAAGATAGCCTTAATTTTCGGACTTGAATTTGCGATGTTCGATGCCAAACTGTTGGCGTAGTAGCGACTGAATGTTTGCTCGGTGCATTCGTACGGATATTCAATCATGTAAGGCAAAGCCTGAACGGCATACCATGCGGGGTTCGAGGTGTATTCCAACGTGAGTTTGTGATGTTTCAATGTAGAAGACGAACCGGAATTTATGAGTTTGGTGAACTCAAAATTCTTGGTTTCTTTGCCGCGAACGGGCAAAGGCAAACTTTCGGTTACGAGCATTCGATTTGTCAGCACCGGAATCGGTTTTTGTTCGCCGTCGGAGAATTTATCGGTTTTTGCAACCACTTTGTAAGCGATTACGCCAACGCCGTCCGGAATGTCTAAGTTCCAAGTTATCAAACTGTTTGAGCCGGCTTTTACGGTGAACGGTTTTTGCGTTGCTTCTCCTTTTGCCAGAACATTGTCCAATGGTTTCATCGTCAAAGCATCCAACATTTCGAGTTGAATGGTGCCCGAAAGGTCAACATCCGAGACATTTGAAATCTTGACGGGGAAGGTCATTTTATCAAATTCGCGGAAAAAGCGAGGGGCGTTCGGCACGACCATCAAATCTTTTTGCGTGATGAGTTCGTTGTTGATGAAGCCGTATTTGAGGTCTTGCGTAACGGCAAAGCCCATCATTTTCCAGCGGGTAAGCGATTCGGGTATCGTAAAATCAATCAGAATGTTACCATCTTCGTCGGTTTCTAAATGCGGATAAAAAAATGCGGTTTCGCTGAAATTTGTGCGCACTTTAACGTCCGACATTTCTTCTTTTGGTTTAATAACACCACTTTCTGGTTTTGTTTCCTCAACACTCGGAGCATCCGCAATAAATTCATCGCTCTCTTCGGATTCAAAATCACCATTCATAGATACCGGAGATTCGGCTTTCTTTTCCGTTTCGGGCAGTCCGTTTCTTCTGCCTTTTGGGCGATTTCCGCCATTTGCCGATCCTGTAACAACGCTGAAAGCGATGTTGTCCTCCATGTCGAAATTTCGGTAACTGTATGACCAATAGCTGAATCCGTACCAATTAAACGAAGGATAATAAAGCGAGGTTGCGTAGTGAGGTTCGTCAATATTCTTTTTATACGAGCCGGCTTGTGTATGCCCGAAGGTGCCTGTGCTCCATGTGCGGCTTTGGTAGTAGGACGAGAAAATATCGAAACTCCAATAATTTTTCGCAAACACATCTAACGAGGCATCGTAAAGTGTAGCCAACATTTCGGCAACAACTTTTTCGCCTTTGGACCCTTTAATTTTAATTTTCCACTGTTCTTTTTCACCCGGGAACAATTTATCACGGAACGTTACAAATTCGATGTCCAATTTTTTGTCAGAATGTGAAACGTAAATCGTGCTCGGATGGTTGTAAATTCTGTTGTTCTTGATGAAAACAAAATTTACGGACACATTACCCCGATGTTTTTCTTCTATCGGTAACGATATGATTTTCTGTTCGTTATCTAATTTTAGATATTCCGAATACACGATTTTATCTTTATGTTCGATTTCGTACAACACGGTAACTTTTTCGCTCGACCCGATAAGCCATTGCGCTTTTTCGCCGGGTTCACAAAAATATGTGAGCGGCATAAACAAATCTGTTGTGCTGTATGGCATTTTTTTGCTGTCGGAATTTATGACGCTGAAAAAATGTTTGTTTGCCACCTCGTTTCCAAACGCATCTTTGGAGGTGATTTCAGCAACGTAATGCCCTGTTTTTAAATCGGATACGAATTTTGTGCGGATATTTTTGTCCGTTTTTGTATTAAACGTAGTTTTCCAAACTTCGGCTTCTTTTTCAAGTTTTTGCAGATTATCTTCTTCCGAAAATATATTACCCGGATAGGTTTTAGCCCATTCGTCTTTTGTGTAAAATTGCTTGTCGGGGCGTGTCCAGAGGCGGTTACGGAGGGCTTCGGCATTGTCTTTCAACTCAAAAATTTTGATTTCGCCTTGTGCCGCAACAAATTCGCCGTTGTAATTTGTCGTGCCGACTTCCATGGTGTTGTGCTTGTCGTCCGAATACGTTTTATCGGCAGAGTTTAGCGTTCCCGAAATCGGCAACGAAACTTGTAAAGCTCTGTATCCCACATTGATATTGCCTGCGGAACTTTGTGTTTCGCCGTTTATGTCGGTAACATCCACCGAAATTGAATATCCGAAATAGGTAAATTCATTTTTGGGCATGGAAAGGTCGGGCACAGCATTAAATTTGAACTCGTATTCTCCTTTCTCATTGGTTTTTACGGTTCCGTGAGCAATTTCGATGGTTGGCGACGGGGGTGTCCAATACCACCAACCGCGCCAACGCGGGGTGCGTGATATTTTAAATTTCACTTCGGCATCGGAAAGTCCTGCGCCTGCGTAACTTACGGCTTTCCCTTTAACGGTGATTTCATCGTCTAGCAAATAATTTCCGTCAAATTTGTTGAGGGTAACCTCAAATTGCGGGCGTTTGTATTCTTCAACTTTGATGTATTTTTCGCCGTACGTGGTGTAGATTCTGAAATTTCCGTTTAGCAAACCTGTGGGTAGCGTGAACGTTCCGCTGAACGTGCCGTAATCGTTGGTTTTCAGGTCGAGTTCGGATACTTTTTGAGAATTTACGTCGTAAAGTTCCACGTGAACCGGCGTATTTTTATTGACAACGTGTTTGTTGTCGTCGTGCATTTGCAGTTGTATGCCTTTGAAATACACCGTTTGTCCGGGGCGATAAATGGCGCGGTCGGTAAACAAAAAGGTGCTTGTTTCATTGAGCGGCGTATGCGAAGTCGGGTAAAGGGAGAGCGAACTTTGCGTCGTCAAAAAATCCGTTGCAGTGCTGAAATTGATGTAGTAATAATTCCACTCTGTCGTATTTTTTGGTTTGATAGTTATTGTTCCTTTGGCATCGGTCGTTAGTGTTCCTTCGGTGATATTCTGATACTTACGCAAAGTGTAATTGTATTTTTGATACCAAATTTCGCATTTTACATTCGGCATCGGGTCGCCGGTAGAGCGATTCATAACCGTAACTTTGTAACCGCCGTCGGGTTGTTGTTGTTGAATGTAGGCAATGTCCGAAATTATAATTTTTTGGTATCCTGCCTGACCTTTATTGTAAGTAAATTCCTTATTATCAGAGAAAAACACAAGATACAATCCCGCATCGGCACCGTTCAACAACACCTCAACGGAGTGATTGTTGTAATCCTTATCGGCAGGCAAGGTTTTTGAAATATCATACACTTTGTCGGCAGCCGAAAAAAGAGCATCATAGAGTTCTTCGCCGTATTTGTCTTCAGAAACGCGCTCGAATTTTTTTCGGTCGATTTTAGCAAGTCGAATGTAAACAGTTTCTGAGTTGCGATAGTCGAGTTTTGCGGCAAAGGTCTTTTTTATCGGCAGCGTGTACTCGCTTGTGAGATACAAACTTCTGCTTAAAATTGTTATTTTGAGCGACTTGGCATGTTCGGCTGCATTGGTTTTCGGATATTTTTCAATAATCGTATTCACAAGAGCCAGAGCTTCCGTGTTGTTTGTTTTATACGCATCTGTTTGATTATCAAGCGGATTGTAATTACTCGACCGTTCAACATAATGTTTCGCTAAGGTCAGTAAAATTTCGGCAGCAGCATAGTCGGACGTAAATTTAGATTTCAGATTTTGCAAGGCATCGAAATACAGTTTGTGCTTGTTTTCGGACACCGAATGGCGATACACAAATACCAAACGTTTCAAGTCGGCATCGGCGAGGGCATTGGCTTCTTTGGGGTTTGCGAGTCGAAATTTGAGCAATTCCTGCAAAATGCACTGCGCCTGAAAATGAAGCGATAAGGTATCAGACGACATGATTTCTTCCTTCACAAATTTTTCGGCAGGTTCAAAGAAAAAATCTTCCTTAATTTGGAAATAATCAGCCGGGCGGGTGAGCGAGATTTCGGTATTTGAGTAGAAATCAATCGCTTTGTGCGCAATAAAATCGTACAATGTTGGGCGCAACTCTTGGGGTTTTGTGTTTTCGGGTATGAGTTCCGGATATTTTGAAATCGGAATTTGTTGCAAACCCGGCGCGTTTGACAAAGCGGCATCGTATTCGTCAATAATTTTAGCGACAAGGTGGTCGAGCGTCCACGTTTGCATGTCGTCGTTCTTGAAATTCACGGTGTTGGAACGTTCCATGAATTTCCATCGGTTGTTTTGGTAATACCACCAATACATGTCCGCAAGCATGAGGTGCATCACGGCATCGTCGGGAAACACGGCAGTTTTAACGGTTGAATCCAGCTCGCCGAGCAATTTTTCAAAGGCGTTTTCCTCGATAGCGTTTTTGTATTTCAGTCTGAAAATGTAGGACTTAATCACTTGCTCCGAAAGTTTGTCTTTCTGAGCTTGCGCATTAATTTTGTCCACGATTTCGAGGGCGGTTTTGGGCAGACCTTTTTTTTCGGCGCTGTCCGCTTCTGCCCATTTTTTTTTGTAGAAGTTCATATCTTGAGCATTTAGTTGGTTAAACAACAGCAATAACATGGCGGCGAGTGCCATGCCCTTTAAAAGTTTTGTTTTCATAACGAACGAATTTAATTTCATGCAATAAAGATACGAATTGCATTTAGTTTCCATAATTTTTTTACGCGAAAGTTTTTTTTTGTATGCTTTCTGTATTTTTTAATGAGTCCGGTCTAAAAAGCCTGTTTTATTTTAGCGAAACAATCTATATGCTTG
>DYSM01000616.1 GCA_020718265.1 Draconibacterium orientale
ACGCCCGCCCACACGCAGGTAACGCAAACCGTTGGGCAGTTCCTTGCAAAGCAAATTACAAAAATCCAAATTAGGTAAATATGAAAATTGAATCTGTTATTGATTATATAAAATGGAGATACGAAAAAATTGATGATAGCGTAATGTTTCGTGGGCAATTAGATTTAAAATGGGAATTGTTGCCTAGTATTGTTCGGTATGCTAAAAACAGATATGTATCTGATGGATATGATTCAATATCGGAGGTCGAAAGCCATTTAATTGAATGGCTTGAAAAATTCGCAATGCCTTACAAAGATTACAGGATTGTTTCGCAGGCAGAAAAACTTGTACAGGGTCAACATTTCGGATTACCGACGAGATTGCTTGATTGGACAACAAACCCACTTAAGGCACTATATTTTGCGGTGGAAAATCCAGAACACGATTCTGTTGATGGAATTGTTTATGGTTTTGTACCAAAAAATTGGCAGGAGAAAGTTGGACAATCAAGAGAGCACACATCAGGTCTAGTTTCGTTTTTTCCTGAATTACTTAATGAGCGACTTAGTGCCCAAGAAGGTTGTTTTGTCGCATTTCCTTTACCTAAAAAAGGTTTTTCTGTTTTACCCTTGAGTAAGGCTAATTACACTAACGATGTCGCTTTTTTTGATAGCGTCCAAATTAGCGCAAAACACAAAATCAAAATCAGACAAGAATTAAATGAGTTAGGCATTAATCATAGAAGTATTTACCCTGGTCTCGAAGGCGTTACAAAATGGATAAAATCTGATTTAGCATATTTTTCTGCTTAACAAAAACTGCCCAACAAAGCGTGCACCCGACGCTGGGGATTCTGGCGCGATTCCAAGCCTTTTTCTACGCCTCAGCATTTTTCCAGTCGGACGGCGTCCCGCCGCCCGCCCCAGCGCGGGTAACGCAAACCGTTCGGCGGTTCCCTGCAAAATAATCAGTTGTCATCGGAGTAAGTATGAAAAATTTAACTTATGTGAAACCAGAAAAAATCTCCCTCAAAAATAATCCTGAATTAAATGAGAAATGGGTTCAGG
>DYSM01000177.1 GCA_020718265.1 Draconibacterium orientale
AATATCATACTTCAACAGTGCAAAATTAAGAAGTTTTTCATTCTGCAATTTTCCTTTTGCCTTCCCAAAAACCTCAATAATCCGCGCGCTCAAACGCATCAACCACTGCGCTGACGAGTTTGTGGCGCAATACATCTTTTTTGTCGAAGTAAACAAATGAGATGCCCTCAATGTCTTGCAAAAGTTGCGCAGCTTTAAGCAATCCGGAGCTGTATTTGTCGGGCAAATCTATTTGCGTAACATCGCCGGTGATAATGAATTTTGAATTTTCGCCCATGCGCGTGAGAAACATTTTCAGTTGGCTGAGCGTAGTGTTTTGCGCTTCGTCCAAAATCACAACGGCATCGCTCAGCGTGCGCCCGCGCATGTAGGCAAGCGGTGCAATTTGTATCACACCTTGTTCCATGTAATCGTTTAATCGTCCGGCGGGAATCATATCATTGAGCGCATCGTATAGTGCCTGCAAATACGGGTCGAGCTTCATTTTGAGGTCGCCGGGTAAAAAACCGAGTCGTTCGCCTGCTTCCACTGCCGGGCGACTGAGAATGATTCGCCTTACTTCTTTGGCTTTCAATGCTTTAACTGCCAAAGATATTGCCAAATACGTTTTTCCGGTTCCGGCAGGCCCGACCGCAAAAAGCATGTCATTTTTCGTATATTCTTCAACCATACGATGTTGCGAAGCAGTTCGCGCCTTAATCGGTCGCCCGCTCAAGCCGTACGTAAGCACGTCTTTGTCGATGCGCGTATGCGGCGCATCGTTCAAATTGATGCGTTCAATGTCATTTTCGTCAATTTTATTATAGCGTTCTAAATGCAAATTGATGCTGTCCATGAACAATTTGAAGCGTTCCAAACGTTCGGGTTCGCCTTCGGCTTTAACCATATCGCCGCGCGCAAGTATTTTAAGCTCAGGAAAATAGCGTTTAATTCGGTCGATATTTACATGGTTCAAGCCATAAAACCCGGCTAATTTTTCGGAATCTAAATATATTTTACACTCACTCATAAGTTGTATTAGATTTAAGATTTCAGTTTACAGACAACAGATTGTAAAACATTGTAAATCTGCTCATTAAAATCAAATGTGTAATAATTTATATTCTGTTTAATATAATATGTGAATTTTAACTATTTTTGCAATAATTTTTGCAGAAATTTAATGCAAATTAAGGTGTAAATTTTAAAAGAAAAAAGTTTTTTATGTCGATAATTTCGCTTTTAACAGACCGAAAAAGCACCGATTTTTTCCTCGGAAAAGTTCGCGGGCAACTTGCGCGTTTGAGCCCGAAGGCGCAAGTTATCGACTTAGCACACGACATTGGCTATTTCAATGTAATTTATGCCGGGTTCATCCTAAAACACAGTCATGCGAATTTTCCGGATAAAACAATACATCTCGTAGGTGTGGACTGCGAAAAGGGTGAAAATCAGAAACATCTGCTTGTTTGTGCAAATAATCAATATTTTATCTGTGCCGATAACGGTATTCCGAGTTTTGCATTTAAAGAACATGAAATCAGCGGAGTGTACGATATTAGTAACACACTAAAGTCGCAAAGACAGCCGGCTTTGCTCGAATTTGTTTCATTAGCATCCATGTTACTGAAACATTTTGAACCCGAACAAATGGGCGAACGTTTCACAAATTACAAACGTTTCATTCCTTACCAACCCACGTTTGAGTCAGAATTCATAATCGGCAAAGTCGTTTATATCGACAGTTATCGAAACGTGATTACAAATATTGACAAAGATTTGTTCGATTATGTGCGCGAAAATCGAAAATTTACGATTTATGTAGGTTCAATAAGCAACCGAATACAAAAAATAAACAACAGTTATCAGGAGTCTTTCGACGGCGACTTGCTGGCTGTTTTCAACTCCATGAATTTGTTGGAAATTGCAATACACAAAGGTCAAGCTGCTGATTTAATGAATCTTACAAAAGAAACCACCATCCGTATTGAATTTGAACATAATGATTACACGTATCGTAAAAATGTCTTTCCGAGCAGAGTTTTCTGACACATTTGCAGAATTTACTCAAGAAGTCAAGCCTAAAATTCAAGCTGTTGCGGGCTGTTTACAGTTGGAAATGCTGCGCGATGTCGAACAGCCAAACACTTTTTTCACTTACAGCAAATGGCAAAGTATCGAACATCTGAATGCTTACCGCAGTTCTGAATTGTTCGGACAAGTGTGGCCTAAAACCAAAGTCTGGTTCGCCGAAAAGCCGGAAACTTGGACGGTTGAAAGTTTGTAATTATTTGGCTTCAAATGCTTTTATCAATTCGACATTCTTTTTTTCAATATCAGTTAAAAACGCATCGACATCGGAAAACATCGGAAAATACCACGATTGTGCCGAAAAATAGGTGTCCATTTCGCCGCCGGGTTTGAATTTATAATCGTAACGAGCAAAAATTTCATTACGAACAAATTTTAAATCCGATTTTGACAGCGTATTCAAATCCGATTCCGTGAGCAGACGATACGAGGCTTGCGGATATTTACCTACATAAAAGTCCGAAACCGTCATATCGCTTTTCAAACCAATTTCGTCTTTTGAGTACGTAACAGGTTCATTGGCAGATATACACAAAAAAGCTGCTCGCGTAAGTTCGGGGTCGTTTATTTGTATGAATTGCCCCGAGAGTTGGTCGGACGAGAATTTTCCGTTTACGATGGACACATTTGTCAGGTTAATGTAACGCCTGTTCCAACCTTCCGTTGCTTCACTCCATTCAGAATCAATGTATTGCGCACACTTAACGCCGCCCGAACTCAAAATGAGCAAACTGCTTTCAGCTTCGGAAAATCCAAACGAATAATGACCGGAAAAATGCTGAATATCAGAATTTTGAAGTTTAGAAAAATTCAAAGTTTCGTAAGTATCTTCACCAACAATATATGTTTGCGCTGAAAGTCCGAAAAAAGAAAAAATCAGTATAAAAAATGCAAAATATTTCATGTGGTTAAATATTAATAATTTGATAATTAAGTATTTAAGATAATTTTTCACTTAAAAAAAACGGACAGTAAAAACCGTCCGTTTCGTACTAAAATTAATTTCTGCCCGAAATCAAAGCAATTAAGCGTAAGAGTTCCAAATAGAGCCAAACCAAAGTTACCATGATTCCGAAACCGGAATACCATTCCATAATTTTTGGCAAACCTTGTTCGGCACCACGTTCAATGTTATCGAAATCTAAAATTAAATTTAGAGAAGCAACGCCTACAATAACTAATTGAATACCAATGCCTAACAATCCAAAATTAGCAAGCGAAACGCCGCCGCCGAACATACTGAAAATCCAATTCAGGATGTAAAAAAAGAAAATTCCGGCAGTTGCAATGATTACGCCTCTGCGAAATTTTGGAGTCGCACGCAGAACACCTGTTCTGTATAAAACCAACATTACCAGCAAGATAGACATTGTCAGTCCGACGGCTTGCATAACAATTCCGTCGTAAAACGAGGCATACATTTTGGAAATTGCACCAACGAACATGCCCTCAAACACAGCGTAAAGCGCAGCTGTTATCGGCGCCCACGCCGGTTTGAAAATGGTTGCAAGTGCGAAAATCAATCCGCCGATTGCGCCGCCTATAACAAATGTCAGCAAATTTTCGGGCGTTACTTTGCCCCACACAAATGCGCCGGCGGCAATTAAAATTACAAATAAAATCAGCGTTTTTGTGATGGTTCCGTTCACGGTCATCACGCCATCCGAAGTTGCACTGTTTGCAATATTTCGGAACCTGTCCTGATTAAATACTGGATTTGAACTTCGTCCTAAAGCCATAATTATAAATTTTTGTTTAACAATTTTCTAAAAAAATATATTTGAGTCCGGTCTAAAAAGCCTATTTTATTTTAGCCAAACAATCTATGTGCTTGATTATAAGTGTTTTAACTTTACAAACTTTCAACTTTATGACTTTTTATACTGAACTCATATTTCAAACTAAATATCTGAAAAAATCGTGCCTGATTTCAAACATGACAAAATGTCAGTTTCAACATAAAACCAGAAAAACCAACTGTTTCAAAACACGAAGATACAAATAATTTTCAATCTAAACAGAGTAAAGATACAAAAATTACACAAATTTGCGTTATTTTCATTACAAACACATAAGGTATAACATTTTTTTTGTAATTTCACAGCCAAAATATTGTTTAGATGAAAACGTTCAACATAAAACAATTCGGACTCCTTTTGTTTACAGTTTTAATATCTGTAAATCAGTTAATTGCACAGTCGCCAAAGCTTGTTTTGGTTAGTGGAGGCACATTTAAAATGGGTTCAAACATCCCTGACCCCGACGGTTTGGGCGACGAAAAACCGGTTCATACCGTAACAGTTACCGATTTTTATATCGGCGAAACTGAGGTTACAGTGGCTGAATATCAGCAGTTTTCCAAAGCCACGGGCACAGCAATGCCGTCTGCACCGGATGCAGAATGGTGGGAATCACATGCTGACACAAAAAAATTCTATAACAATCCGGCAAAAACATGGTGGGGTTTTCAACCTAACTATCCGATGTTCAGCGTAACGTGGGAGCAAGCCGCGCAATATTGCAACTGGCTGAGCAAAAAAGAAGGTTTGCCCGAATGCTACAAGAAAAATGCCGACGGCGGTTGGGACACGGACATCACCAAAAAAGGCTATCGTCTGCCGACAGAAGCCGAATGGGAATTTGCTGCACGCGGCGGAAATTCATCTAAAGGCTTCAAATACAGCGGCAGCAACAGTCTCTCCGAAGTGGCTTGGTATGACGAAACGACAGCTTATGCCGGACCGCAAAACGTTAAAACTAAAAAAGCAAACGAACTCGGACTTTACGACATGAGCGGAAATGTGTGGGAATGGTGCAGCGATTATTACTCTTCGGGATTTTATGCAAAATCCGAAGGAAAAACAAATCCATTCAACAATGTATCACAATCTTACCGCGTAATTCGCGGCGGCGCATGGCACTACCAAGGCTCGTACGCCACACTCACAAGCAGAGACGGACCGGAACTCGCCTACACAAATTACAATTATGGCTTCCGATTAGCGCACACAAAATAAAAATTTGCACCATTTTTGCTCTGATAAAAAAAATAAATCATCTTTTGTATGAAAACACCTCTGAAATACGTTTTGTGGTTTAGCTTTATGCTTATTTTCAGTCAGTTATCGTTCGCCCAAACCGAACCGGAAATGGTTTTCGTAAAAGGCGGAACCTTCAAAATGGGAAATAACCAGGGCGACAGCGATGAAAAACCTGAGCACACTGTTACGGTAAGCAGTTTTTATATAAGCAAATTTGAAATTACCGTAAAACAATACCGCGAATTTTGCACGGCAACCGGAAAACAAATGCCGCCAAAGCCAAACGATGAATGGTACCAAGAACATGACAAAGCCAAAGCGTGGGAATGGAAAGACGCAAACCCAATGACTTTTGTTACTTGGGACGAAGCTATGGCATACATAAAATGGCTGAACGAAAAAACAGGCAAAAATTACGACCTTCCAACCGAAGCGCAATGGGAATTTGCAGCCGGCGGCGGAACGCTCAGCAAGCAATACAAATACAGCGGCAGCGAGAATATAAACGAAGTCGCTTGGTTTGACGAAACCACGTACGAGCGCGGACCGATGCCTATAGGAAGGCTGAAACCCAACGAGTTAGGCATATACGACATGAGCGGAAACGCATGGGAGTGGTGCAAAGATTTCTACGCGCCTTACAAAGCCGGAAAATTCAAAAATCCTGTCGGACCTACAAAAGGGCAATTTCGAGTAATTCGCGGAGGATCATGGTATTACGTGGCGTGGATGTCCAAAATTACAACCCGCGACGGACCATATCCGGACAGGGCAAATTACAATTACGGATTTCGCGTCGTAATGAACGTCAGCGAATAATTTCAGAAAAAGAAAAAGCAGATTTCGGTCTGCTTTTTTTTATGATACTACGGTAAAAATCGAAATTCCGATAACCTATACAAACCTAAAAAGGGAAATTCAGTAGAAATACAATCGAAACTAAATGAAACAAAAAAAAACGACAATTGACTGCTTTTTGACTATTGAATGACAACTGAATGACCATATATTCGATTAAAAATAAATCTATAACCTACTTAAAATCAAATATTTAAACGTTTTCTTACAAACGCTGTTTATTGATTTTTCTTCCAAAGTTTT
>DYSM01000617.1 GCA_020718265.1 Draconibacterium orientale
TATCATAATGCCCGGCACGGTCGGTTTCGCCGCACAGGAGTTTGTGCACGTCTTCGGGCGGGATGTCGTAGTCCCACATAAGCATTCGGTATATTTCGCGTTGTTCTTCGGTCATGGTTTGTGCAATTTAACGAATTATCATAGTTTTAACCCCCTCATCTATACCCCACTCAGGCTCCCAACCTGTGGCGTTTTTAAGTTTTGTAACATCTGCAAGCAAGTGCATTCGCTCGGTTTTGCGTATGCGCGAAGCCTCTTGTTCTATCGTTATTTTTTCACCCAACTGTCGTTCAAACGCCTCAACGATTTCGGTTACGGAATATTCTATTCCTCTGCCAAGGTTAAAAGTATTAATGCCTTGCATTTCTTTTTCCATAAGCAGACGAACGGCGCGTGCCATATCGTAGGTATGAATGAAATCTCGTTTCGGAGTTAAATTACCCAAATTAATGGTGCGTTGCCCGGCATTAATTTGGTTTTGGATTTCGGGCATCAAATGCGGATTGGTTTCGTTGGGTCCGAAAGCATTGAAAAATCTGCAAATAACCGTTGGGATGTTTGTTTTGAGGTGAAACTCGTTGCACAAACGCTCGCCGGTAAGTTTCGACAAGCCGTAAATATCTAACGGACCGGTCGGATGTCCTTCCGTAACAGCCTCATCATAAATCGGATATACGGCTGCGGTTGAAGCAAAGAATATCTTTTTTACACCGAATTTTGCAGCTGCATCAAAAACATTCATCGTGCCTTGAATGTTGATATTTGCCGATTCGTAGGGGTGTTGGTTGCAATACGGAATAAAATGAATTGCAGCCAGATGTATCAACCAATCGGGTTTTACGGTTTCAAAGATTTCAAACATTTGTTTTCTGTCCAAAATATCTTCCTGAAAAAAATGTTGGTCGTCAATGTCAATAAATTCGCGATTACCGAACGACAGATTGTCAATTACAAATATTTCATATCCAAACTCTTGCAGATGTTTAATAACTGCCGAACCGATAAATCCGGCTCCGCCGGTGATGATAATTTTTTGCATG
>DYSM01000178.1:0-4137 GCA_020718265.1 Draconibacterium orientale
TCTAATCAAAAAATTTAGTTTCAGAATGTAAAGATTTGTATTATTGTTCGTATGTTTTGTGTTTTGGTGTATAACATAATTTTGTTTTAAATGAAAAAAATTGGTTTAGTTGCGATATTTGGACTTTTTTTAGGAACACAAGTTGTTTATAGTCAAACAGATAATCCTGAAAATCAAACATTTTCGGTTGAGAAATTTCAGATAAAAACGCCGACCAATTTGAGCGAAAAAATTCGATTGACGGCAAAATTCGACATCGTGATGGGACACCCGCTCGAGTCTTATTACACTTCTAAATACAATTTGCATTACAGTTTGAGTTCGGCGGACGGAAAAATTCTGGCGGAAGGCATGTTAGATAAGTATTTGACGGCACGCGCCGATTTTTCGCGCGAAGATGTTGCGATTGAGAAAGACCTTGAAATTCAGGTACCTTACGCGACTTTGAGCTTGCCGGCGGGTAAACACGATTTGGTGCTCGAAATTTGGACAAGTTATTTGAGAAAAGTATTTCCGAAATGTCTAAAAAAAACGATAACTGTTTCAATGCCTGAATTATACAACTATGCTGACCAAAAATTTACCGTAAAAAATTTCGGCATAAAATCGGACGTTTTGTTTAAAGGTATTTTAGGCTTAGAAGCTTCGTTTGATGTGTCGTATTTATTTACAGCAGAGCAAATTAGAGAGCTTTATCAGTCGATGGATTTTCGATATTTTGCTTACACAATTTTGTTAAAAGACGCAAAAACAGGTAACCCTGTCGCGTTATTTAAACCGGAATCGTCCACGCAGTCGGAATCGTCTGAGAAACCATTTGAGTTCGTCAAAATTCATATTCCGTATAACCAAATTAATTTGCCGGAGGGAACACATCAATTAAAAGCCGAGCTGATAATTTCCGGTTATGCAAGGCGGATTGTGTTCGGAAAGCACTCTGAAAAGGCATTTGAATACTCGCAACCTGCTGTATATCTGGCAAGTTTCACATTAAATAACCTTACCGCTGAAGAAAAACAGTATGATTCGAGTAACGCGTTCGGGCGGTTATTCTCGAAACCGTCATCGAATGTCGGCAAGGGCTATCCGGATTTGTATTGGATTGTGGAAACGGGCGCATATACGGTGTATGAATCTGCACGGAATAAAAATTCGTTTTCGGCAATTACCGGCGAAGCGCGTTTTACGACTGTGGATTCCGACCCGATTTTATTGGCGGCTTATGATTACGACTCCTTCAATGTCAATGACTTAATCGGAGTTTTTAAGATTCCGCACACAGCCGGAAATTATTCTCTGTCGAAGCAAAATTTTGTTTTTCCCGGCGTAACGACTTCGAATTTTGAGTTTAAAAAAACGCGTTATCCTTCTGTTTTGAACGAATCATTTTCTGCAAAACCATGCAAGAACGGCGGCGTATCGGGCTTTTGTGTCGAAGGCTATTTTTCGGTTTCGGAACTGCCTGCCGGCGAGCAAATTAGCGTTACGCCAACTCAAGTTTTAGGCGAAAAAAATTCTGATGTTTCCGGTTGTATAAACTTGGAAACCGGCGAAAAAACTTTGAATTTCACGAGTGCACAGGCCGGTTTGAATTTATTTTATCCGTTTTATGCTGTCAAAAATGCACAAAAAATTGGTGTAAATTTGAAACTTGCCACACTTGGTTTTCCTGTCGGAGATGTGTTGGTCGGCGATGCAGTTTCTATTCCAAATTTTGACGATACAAACCTGATAATCAATATCTTGGAAAATCAAAAAGACGAAACGGGACTTGTCGGTATTCGTATTGAGACCAACGCTGTTGTGCCCGATACCTATTGGAATTTGGGGCGTGTGAGTTCAAAATTGAAGTTGAATTTTACTCAAAATCCAACGTTAAATCTCGACACACTCATCTATCCTGCAAAAACCGGAGCTGATGCCGTTTTCATCCCGTATTACAAATTAGAAAAAGGCGAAAATCAGGAAATACAAATTTTAGAAGAAACATTTTCAGATAAAGATTTCAGAATTGGCGTAAATACAGAGAAGTTTACATTTGTAGATGCAAAATTGACATTTGTGCAAATTAAAAAAATCGATATAAAATTATCAAAAGACCAAACGGCAACGAAATTATCCTATAAAATTATGCACGGAAAAAATGTTATAGCAGAAGGCGATGCTCCTGTTTCGGGAGGAGTTGTTCGTATAACTTGCTCTATGACAAAGCATTTGGTTCATCCTTCGGATGCTTTAAGTCTCGAATTTTCCGAAAAAGATACTTACGGCATTGCCGCAAAATGGGGCGAGGCGAAGTTTACGGCTTCCGATTTCAAAAAAGGGAAATTGATATTAAAGAAACCAATGAACGGTATCAAAAAAGTTCAAATTTTTGTGGATTAGCGGGTTTACTCGTCTTCGCCGGGCGGCATGTTACAATTCTGTTTCATCTTGTGAATCAGATGTTTCTTAAATTCATGTTCGGCTTTATAGAGCAAAACAACTTTTAGGGGCGGCAAAACGGCTTTGAATTTAGCGTGATATTCCGAAGCGAGTGTACTTTGTTTTTGTTCCGTAGCCACCAGATTATCAGCGAGTTTCGTGAGTTCTTCGTTGCTCATGTTGAGGCTGTTTTTTTGAAAATTGTGCATCATTTTTCGGCGTTCGTCGTGAATTGCTTCCATTTTTTCATTAAATTCTGTGTAAATCGGCACGAATTTAGATTCTTCATTTTCAGTGAGTTGCAATTCTTCTTTAACAAAATCGAGCTTCATACGCTTGAGTTCTTCTCTGTTCGGTTTTTGGGCAAATCCGGCAATTCCGCTGAAAAACAGCGCTGCTAAAACGAATATGGTTTTCATAATTTCTATTTTTACAAAACTACAATTTTTTTTGAAACTTTTCAAAATCCGTCTTCAATTTCGGAATATGCCAAATAATCGGACAGGTATTCAACAATCTCATCATCAGAACTTTGCAGAGTTTCCGGACTATAAATTGAATCGTCTTCGTTAAAATATTCAGCGACCGAATTTACATCCACGTCTGACAAATAATCTTCTATAATTACATTTTGAAGTTCGGCATCAATCACGAATTCTGATTTTATATTTAATTGATTTACAGTGGTTTCTATTCGTAAAATAGTTGTTTTTTGGATATTTTCTGAGGTAATTTTCCAAATTCCAAATCCGAAAAGCAACACCGCCGCAACTGCAAGCAGAGGTTTTAACAGACTGATAATCTTAGATTTCGGTTTTGTATTTTGCGTCAATTTCAAATTTTCAAAATAATGAGTCGGAACTTGGAACGGATTCACACGTCCGCACAAATTTCTGATGTGTTCTTCGGAAATTCGAATTTCTATATCTTGCTGAAAATCATCAAAATAACTGTCCGGAGTGCGGAAGGGCGATTCTGATTTTATGTCGGATAAATTTATCATTTTTGCAATTCTTAAGTGTTTGACCTATTTTTGTTAAAAAAGTTTAATCGTTTTGTGTCAAAAAGTTTTCAATTTTTTTAACGGCATGGTGGTACGAGGCTTTCAGTGCGCCGACACTTGTTCCGAGAATTTCGGACATGTCTTCGTATTTTAGTTCTTCAAAGTATTTCATATTGAATACGATACGTTGTTTTTCGGGCAGTGTAAGTATGGCTTGTTGAAGTTTGAACTGAATTTCGTCGCCGGTAAAAAATTCGTCGCTTTGCAGGGTGTTGCTCAAAAATTGTTCGTAATTTTCATAAGCTTCGGCGGTTTTACGCTTTTGAGCGTTGAGAAAATTGATGGATTCGTTCGTTGCAATTCTGTATAACCATGTAAACAAGCTTGATTTTCCCTCAAACGTGTCTAAATTTTGCCATATTTTGATAAACGTATTTTGTAGAACATCGTCGGCATCGTCGTGGCGAATCACTATTTTTCGGATATGCCAATAAAGCCGTTTTTTGTATTCGGATACAATTTTCGTAAACGATTCCTGCTTGTTTTGTCCGATTGGCTTGTCCAAAATTTGCACTTCCTGCATAAAAATTACGATTTTCTGTTTAGACAATCAAGCTCAAAAAAGGTTTAATCGCTTAGAATGTAAAAATTTGTAACTCGTTGAAATCCTATATGATATAGCGGAATATAGTTCGGATTTTTTTAGAAAT
>DYSM01000178.1:4237-6151 GCA_020718265.1 Draconibacterium orientale
ACTTATTAGTCCAAACTCAAGCCGGAATGCGCCGCTGTGTAGCGAATTTTGTCGTAATTTTCGGGGGATAAATCCATAAAAAAATAGCTGACCGGATTTATAGGTTTTGAATTGTATTTGATTTCGTAATGCAAGTGGGGTAGGAGCGATTTGCCTGAATTTCCAACGTAACCTATTAAATCACCGCGATTTACCTTCTTTCCGGCATGACATGCAAAGTTTTCCAAATGCGCGTAAACTGTAGAATAGCCGTTTCCGTGGTCAATTTCTACGGTGTTTCCGTTTGCTCTTACCAAAGTTGCGGAACGCACTGTGCCGTCGGCAGTTGCGAAAACTTTTGTGCCTTCGGGTGCGGCGTAATCAATACCGGTGTGCTCAATCGGCGCGCGATAGAACGGGTCGATGCGCGAGCCGTAACCGTACACGGGCAATTTCAAATCCGGATTGTAAAGCGGTTGTATCGACGGAATTTTGCTGAGTTCTTCAGTGCTTTGTGATTTTAAAAGTTTTACAATACGCTCATAATCTTTATTTTGTGCTTGTAAGGCTTTCACGGCTTTGCGCAATGCGGCTGTCGAAGAATCGGAAAGCGCATGCATGTTGTAAGTCGTTAGTTCAATGTCTGTTATGTTGTCAGACTTATATTCGGGAGTCGATTCAAATACAGATTTGTAAATATGTTTATCTTGCTCTCGGAGGGCTTGCATGTATTGGTCGAGATTTTTTTTGCGTTGCAATAATTCTCTGTATTGTTGGGCAAGAATGTGGTTTTCGTTGGCAAGGGCACGCTGCTTGGGTGTTTCGGCAACATAAGAAAATATTACGAAAATTATAAACGCAACAACCAATGCAGCAGCGAGTTGCGACAGAACGAGATTGATTATTTTTTTTCGGCGAGATTTTCCGGCGTGCTCGTATTGAAGGGTTTCCTGATTGAATTTATATTTATTTTCAGCCATGCTATCAAGATTTTGCGCAAAGTTAAACAGTTTTCACTAAAATAAAGTTTGGGAGTAAAATTTACATAAAATTTTGGATTCTCACAGGTTTGAAACTTCCGTTTTCAAAAATTTCGACAGTCTCAAATCCGGCTCGGAGGGCAACTTCGGCAGCTTCATCCAAGAAAGAATCTGTTTCCTGCGGCGTGTGCGCGTCT
Source organism: Draconibacterium orientale (assembly GCA_020718265.1). GTDB lineage: Bacteria > Bacteroidota > Bacteroidia > Bacteroidales > JAADGE01 > DYOJ01. The sequence goes on from DYSM01000178.1 coordinate 5,394, forward strand.
GCACTGAGCATAATGCGGATGTTTTTTTCTTTGCAAAGTTTCAACGTTTGAAGCGAAGGATAAAATTCTTCGGACAAATTTTTCAAACGTCCGCGCGTGTTTATTTCAACAATAGTATTTTTCTCTGAAATTAAATTCAACATTTCATTCAAATAGTTTTGATAAAAAGGCTCATTTTCAGAGAAATACTTATTATCGAAATTAAATTTTCCAATTTGGTCGCAATGCCCGATAGTTTGAAAACCGCCGCTTTCTATCATTTTGCAACTTGCATCATAGTAATCTTTTACTAATTTTTTAATATCTGAGTTGTAGAAATTTTTAAGCCCGTCTTCAAAAATTTTTGGCGAAATAATAAAATCCCAAGGCGAGTCGGCAGATTCGGGCTGAAGATAATGAATGCTGCCGATGATATAGTCGAGTGGGAGGGTGGCGAAGTTTGCCGGCGACACTTTTCCTGCCAGAAAATCGGCTTCAACAGCTAAGTAAACTTCAATTTTATCGGTATATTTTGCTTTTAAATGTTGAATTTCAGCTTGATATTTTTGAAAATTTTCTTGTGTCATGTTCCACCACGACTCGAACGGCACAGGCGCGTGTCCGCTAAAACCGATTGCCGGTTGTTGTTTTTCGATGGCTGCAAGTATAAATTCTTCGGCTTTCGCTTTGCCGTCGCAATAGTTCGTATGTGTATGATAATTAGGAATTTTGCTCATTTTTATTTGGTTTGAAATTACAATACTTCGTTAGATTTTAGA
>DYSM01000179.1 GCA_020718265.1 Draconibacterium orientale
AGTAATTTAACTTTACAAACTTTCAACTTTATGACTTTTTATACTGAACTCAAGTTTGTAAAGTGAAAAGTGGATGTCATTAATAATCAAGAATTTATGCGATAGCATGGATTTAAGTTAAAGTCTTATTTTCAGCATGATAACTTTATGAACTTTCAACTTTATGACTTTTTGGACTGAACTCATACTTTAAATCCTTTGAAATTTTTTAGGCTTCAAACAGACAAATTTCCAAATTAAACCTATTCGTAAGAGCCCATTTTCAGCACCGATATTTCTTGTTCGGTGAGGTAACGCCACGTGCCGCGCGGAACGTTTTTCTTGGTCAATCCGGCGAAATACACGCGGTCGAGTTTGCGAACTTTGTAGCCCAAACTTTCGAACATACGGCGTACCACTCGGTTTTGACCGCTGTGAATTTCCACACCCACTTCGGTTTTGTCATCGGGCAAGGCATAATTAGCTACATCGAATTTCACAAATTCATCGTCCAACTGTATGCCTTCCGTGAGTTTTTGCAAATGTTCATAAGTTACATTTTTATCGAGAAAAACATGGTAGATTTTCTTCTTTTTGTAAGACGGATGCGTGAGTCGTTTTGTCAGTTCGCCGTCGTTGGTGATGAGCAACACGCCTGTGGTGTTGCGGTCTAAGCGCCCGACGGGATATACTTTTTCGTGCACATCGTTGCCCAGCAAATCCAGCACTGTGTCGCGTTCGTGCGTGTCGGACACGGTTGTGATGGTGTCTTTGGGTTTGTTCATCAGAATGTAAACCAATTTTTCGGAACGTAACGTGCGCCCGTTGAATTTCACGACATCGGTTTTGGAAACTTTCGAGCCGAGTTCGGTAACCAAAATGCCGTTTACCGTTACTAAACCTGTGGAAATGAAGGTGTCCGCCTCGCGCCGCGAGCAAATTCCGGCATCGGCAATGAATTTATTCAAGCGCACTAAGCCTTCTTGTTTTCCGGAGCTGCGTTTTTCGCCGTCGCTGTTCTTTCGCGGACGAATGACACGATTTTTCTCACGATAATCCGGATGTTCCGAGTTTGTTCTTTTGACAACGGGTTTGCTGTCTTTATCAGAATCTGTCCTCTTTATCAAAGATTTGCGTTCGGGACGGTCGAATTTTTCCTGTTCGTTTTTGCGCGAATACGGTTTTCCGTCGGACTTTTCAAAATCGCCGGAATCGGTGCGTTTTATCAGTGGTTTTTTCTCGAATCTGTCTGATTCCGTGCGCTTTACGAACGGTTTGCGGTCAGATTTCTCAAATCTGTCCGAATCACCTCGACGTTCAAACGGTTTTTTCTCAAATCTGTCCGAATCGCCGCGGCGTTCAAAGGGCTTTTTCCCAAATCTGTCCGAATCGCCGCGCTTTACGAACGGTTTGCGGTCAGATTTCTCAAATGTATCGGAATCGGTTCGTTTGACAAACGGTTTGCGGTCGCCGCTTTCTGTTTTTCGGCGTTCGTACGCGCTTTCGTTTGAGCGACGGTCGTCGGCACCTGTTTTTTTCGGGTCGAAACTGCGTTTGAACGGTTTTCGGTCGTTGCTGCGTTCGGAGGGTTTGCGCTCGGTGCGTTTGCCGAAAGGTTTGTCCGAATGTCGTCTGCCTGCGCCGGATTTTCTATGTTCCATGTCTTGAATTTGACTTTTTTCTGATGAATTGATACCGTTTTGATGCAAAAAATGAGTGTCCGGTACCGATTTGCAAAAATATCTTTTTTTTCGCAATATTGTTTAACTAATTTTTCTATTTTTACAGATTGAAATTTTTCAAAAAAAGAAGAAACGTGGAAACACTTATTGTCGGCATTGTTGCGCTTGTAGTCGTAATTTTGATATTGAAATTTGCAGCAAAAAATATAGTAAAACTGCTCGGATTAGCCGTTGTGCTTGCCGGTTTGGGACTTTATTTATTTCTGAAAGTCGGAAATAACGACAAAGACATCAAATTTGCCGAAGTTTTGACCGAATACACGATTGATGATTTGCACGGCGCATATTGCACGGATAAAACCCTAAAAGCAGATTCGCTCAAATGCGTTTGCATTATCGAGCCGCTTTACGACGACATCCACGAACGTTTCAATGCGACGGAAATTGAACAAATGCGCCGCAAACGCATCAAATTTGCGACGGAACTTGTGCGTTCGTATCAAAATAAAAAAGAAGTTATCAAACAAAAATTGAAAGAAAATAAAGCAGAAGGTTTGTTGGACGAGTTCAAAGATGACATTATTAACAGAAAGTTTAAGGCAAATTTTTAGAAAATTAGTTTTGCTAAAAAATCAAAATTTCACAGCACACGATTTGTCAGCGCGTTTTTTACAAAAAATTTCGTAACTTTGCGGTAGATACCGAGTAAAATGAGCAAATATATCAATCCATATACCGATTTTGGTTTCAAGCGTTTGTTTGGAACGGAAGGCAACATGGATTTATTGATTGATTTTTTGAATTGTTTGATGCCCGCAAAACATCAAATTGTAACTCTGTCGTTCAAAAATTCAGAACAATCGGGCGAAATTACAAGCGACCGTAAAGCAATATATGATATTCATTGTCAGGCTATTAACGGCGATTTGTTTATTGTAGAAATGCAAAAAGCAAAGCTAAAATTTTTCAAAGATCGCGCGCTGTTTTATATCACTTTTCCAATCAAAGAACAAGCCCCAAAAGGCGATTGGGATTTCAAATTATTGCCAATTTACTACATTGCAATTCTTGATTTTGATTACGATGAACACGAAGAAATTCGCAAATTCGACCGTAACGTGCAACTTCGAGATGAGGACGGTTTTGTGTTTTACGACAAATTAGGCTTTCGCTTTCTGCAAATGCCTTATTTCACAAAAAAAGAACATGAATTGGTAACTCATTATGACAAATGGTGTTACTTCTTGAAACATCTTGAAAATTTTGACCATATTCCGCAAATTCTCAACGAACCCACGTTCGACAAAGCATTTAAAACCGCCGAACTCGCCGCAATGAACAAAACCGAGCGCGATGAATACGAACGAAGCAAATTGGTTTATGCGGAACTAAAATCGGCGATTGATACATCGAAGGAAGAAGGGCGGAAAGAGAGGAGTATAGAAATTGCAAAAGGGTTAAAAGAAGATGGAGTTCCCATAAAAATCATTGCTAAAAACACAGATTTAACTATTGATGAAATTGAAAATCTTTAATAAAAAATCGCCGCAATGAACAAAACCGAGCGCGATGAATACGAACGAAGCAAATTGGTTTATTCGGAACTAAAATCGGCAATAGATACATCGAAGGAAGAAGGTCGAAACGAACGAACTATTGAATTTGCAAAAATGATGAAAAATAAAGGTTATTCGATTCGTGAAATTTCCGAGTTAACCGAATTGACCGCAGAAAAAATTGAAAACCTATAAAATTCACTCTGTGAAAAATCACATAAGTTTCGTTTCGTAAAAAAGAAACGAAACAAATCGGACGAAAATCCGAATTACAATGTATGCAAAAAAAAATCATAATAAAACCAAAAGGAAACCCACAAATTGTTAAACACCTTGCAAATGAGCTGAATATTGACGACATAACGGCAAATTTATTGACTCAAAGAGGCGTAGAGTCTTTCGAAGAAGCTCGCATATTTTTTCGTCCGGAACTTGCAAAATTGCACGATCCGTATCGGATGAAAGATATGGACAAAGCTGTAGTTCGTTTAGACAAAGCCCGCGCTCAGAACGAGCGTATCTTGGTGTACGGCGATTATGATGTGGACGGAACCACATCGGTGGCATTAGTGTACTCTTTTCTGAAAGAGATTCACACGAACATAGATTACTATGTACCAAACCGTTACAAAGAAGGTTACGGCGTATCCAAACAAGGTATCGACTTTGCGGCAGAATCAGGCGCAAGTTTGATTATTGCACTGGATTGCGGCATAAAAGCGGTAGAAAAAGTGCTGTACGCCAAGCAAAAAGGCATCGATTTCATTATTTGCGACCATCACCAACCCGGCGACGAGTTGCCTGCCGCCGCAGCAGTACTCGACCCAAAACGCTTGGATTGCGAATATCCGTTCAAAGAACTTTCGGGCTGCGGCGTGGGCTTCAAATTCATGCAAGCCTACGCACACAGGAACAGTATTCCGTTTGAGAACTTACTGAATTACATCGACTTAGTAACAGTCAGCATTGCTTCGGATATTGTACCGATTATCGGCGAAAACCGAATTTTAAGCTATTTTGGGTTGATAAAATTGAACGAAAATGCACTGACAGGTTTGAAAGCTATCAAGAAAATATCCGGAATCGAAGGCAAAGAGCTCACGATTTCCGATTGTGTGTTTCGTATCGGACCGCGCATAAATGCTGCCGGACGCATTCACAGCGGCTCGGAAGCCGTGCGCTTGCTCATTGCCGACGATTACAAAAAAGCTTATGACCAAGCACTTACGATTGACGATTATAACACCGACCGCAAAAATCTCGACCAAACCATTACGCACGAAGCGTTGCGCCAAATTGGTAACAGCGCCGAAATGCAAAACCGCAGAGCCACAGTGATTTACAACAAAGATTGGCACAAAGGCGTTGTCGGCATCGTGGCTTCGCGACTGACGGAAACCTACTATCGCCCAACGATTGTGCTGACCGAATCCAACGGTTTAATTACCGGCTCGGCGCGCTCGGTGGCAGATTTCGATTTATACGCCGCCATAGAATCGTGCAGAGATTTGTTGGAAAATTTCGGCGGACACAAATACGCCGCCGGATTGACCATTAAGCATGAAAATTTGGACGAATTCAAGGAACGTTTCGAGCAATTTGTGGTTCAAAATATCTCGGAAGAGCAAAAAATTCCGGTCGTTGAAGCTGATGCTGAAATAAAATTTGCCGAAATTACACAGAAATTTTACAAAATTTTAAAACAATTTGCGCCTTTCGGACCCGGAAATTTGAATCCGGTTTTTGTTACACACAACGTCCGCGATACGGGCAGAAGCACATCCATCGGACAATCGCACGAGCATCTGAAAGTGAGCTTTATCGACGATTCCGGCGTTGAACTCACAGGTATTGGTTTTTCGATGGCGCATTATTTGAAAAAAATTCGGACAAATGCTACGTTTACAGTCAGTTACGTGATAGAAGAAAATATCTACAAAGGCGTTAGTTCATTGCAGGCACGTATTAAAGAAATTAATTTCAAAAAAAAGGAAACTGAAATCAGACCTGAGATGTAATAAAAATTAAAACTCCGTTAAACCTTCACTAAGTTTAACGGAGTTTTTGATAAGCTAAGCCATTCGTTTACAACAGTTTATGCTGTCGCATGAACTCAACAAAACGCATATCCGTATCTAAAATCTGTTCCGACAGCCAGTCTTTCAGAAATTGAACTATCTGAAATGTAACGGGATAGCCATTTTTTACCGAATTTTGAAAATCGCGCATTTTTTCTCGAAATTTATCGTGTTCGCTAAGGTGCTGACTGTGGTCGGGTTCCGGAAAACCGATTTTTTGCATCAATTGCTCTTCATCTGTCAAGTGTGTCGCTGCATAATCGTAGAGTTTGGCTACAGTTTCACGTACTTTTGCAGACGAATCAACGTCCGTCATCACGGCTTGGTATAGTTGATCAATATAATCCACCAATTGCCTGTGCTGCCTGTCTATTTCGGCAATTCCTGTGTCGAATCTTGTATTCCAGTTAAAAAAACGATTCATTTTAAGTTTCTTTTATTGAAATTGCAACACAATAATGAGTTCAGTATAAAAAGTCATAAAGTTGAAAGTTTGTAAAGTTAAATTACTGATAATAAGCAATTTACTTAAATTGTAAAATATTTTCAAAAGCACTGATAATCAAGCATATAGATTGTTTAGCTAAAATAGAACAGGCTTTTTAGACCGGACTCAATAATAAAACACTTTTTTCTACTTTGAGGGTAAAAAAGCGAACAATTTTGTCAAATGCCTATTTTTGTAGATGAATGGCAATTTTTTTAGTAAAATAAAAGGAATTTCAAATCTAATTTTTCATAATTTTACAGCTTCGTTTTACAAAATTTGAATATAGATTAAACCGAATATAAGATATTACATAGTTGAGTTCAGTATAAAAAGTCATAAAGTTGAAAGTTTGTAAAGTTAAATT
>DYSM01000618.1 GCA_020718265.1 Draconibacterium orientale
TCAATCTAATTCAATCCAATCAATCTCCTTCAATCACCAACCAAAACTACCACCAAATTTTTAAAGGCACATACTCCTCAATGCCAAGCAAATCCTTTTGCAATTTATAACATTCCAGCTTAATCAAACGCTTGTAACTCACCTTTCGCTCCAGCGACTTGTGCATAATCGTTTCCCCTAAACGCTCCTCAAACGCCTGAATAAAAACCTGTTTCGCCTTGTCCTTAATGTGTACATAATTTAATTTGAAATCGAAATCCTCTTTCTTTAACATATTCTTATTCAAAACTTTAAAAATAACTCTATCCACCAAAATAGGCTTAAAAACCTCAGCCAAATCCAGCGACAACGAAAAACGCCTTTCGCCCGGTTCGTGCAAAAAACTAATCGTAGGCTCAAGCTGAGTTTGATGAATCGAGCGCAAGCACTCCGAGTAACACATCATATTGCCAAACGAAATAAGCGAATTAACCTCATTCGTAGGCGGTTGCATAGTGCGAGTACCCATAACAAAATCATTGATAATCAAATTGAAAGCATCATAATAATTCTTTCTGATATTTCCCTCGTAGCCCATCAGCTCGGGTATCTTTTCCGAAGTTTGCACCTTTGCTTGCAACAATTTGATAATCTCAATAATAGGTTCCAAATCCTTACCACGTCGATTGTAATACTGCAAATTTTTCAACATATTATAACTTGCCGCATCAATAAATTTTCGGGCAATTTCGATACGTTTTTTCTCATTCAAATACGCTTTAGTTTGCGCAATTAACATTTTGCCCGAAAGAAGCTTCTTTTTGGGTTGAAACGAACCCGTATAATTTTCGTAATAATCAAAGAAATGTACCGAAATATCATTCTTTCCCAAAAAATTATACAGAGCCGAGTTAGCATCAATCGAGCCAAAAACATACAATTCATCAACATCTTCCACAGGCAAATAGCGAGGTTTCAAATCCTTGCCCGCCTCATCTACGGGCGTAAATTTCAAGGTATTATCATCGCGCGAAAGTCTGCCCGGATTAAAAAGA
>DYSM01000180.1 GCA_020718265.1 Draconibacterium orientale
GCTTTTGACTTTAAAATTGCAAAATCGTGTCCTTTGGCTTCAAGCGGTACAACTTCAATTTGTTTTGGTACGGAGAAAATATCCGGGACTTTGTAGCCTGACAGTGTGTTGGACAACAACTTACCTTTGTCGTTGTAGAGGAGTTCCTCCATAGTCATCCAGCCGATACCTTGCACGAGTGCGCCTTCCACTTGACCTTTATCCAAAAGCAAATTCATCGACACCCCAAAATCATGCACGATACGAACCGAATCAATCTCGTACGTTCCGCGCACACAATCCACCGTAACCTCGGTAAGCGACGTGCCGTACACGTGATACGCAAACGGATGTCCTTTTTCTTTTGATTTATCGAAATGAATTTCGGGCGTGGCGTAATGTGCGTGTTCGCTGAGGTTTACACGTTGCCAAAATGCCGCATTAATCAGTGTATCCCACTCAAGTTCTGTTTGTTTCCCATTGGCATACACAACATTATCGCGGAACAAGATGTCGGAATTTTCCGGAAGATTCAACATTTTTTGCGCAACCGGTTTCAATCGTTTTGTCAATTCGGCACAAGCCATAAGCACAGCTTTGCCGTTCAAATCGGCAGTCGCGCTTGCGGCTGTCGGCGAAGTGTTGGCAACGCGTGTGGTATTTGTGGTTTCAATTTTGATTTTATCAAGCGTGATTCCGAGAGCAAACGAAGCTACTTGCATCATCTTGGTATTCACGCTTTGTCCCATTTCTACCGCGCCGGTGCTGATTCCCACGCTTCCGTCCTGATAAATATGCACCAACGCACGCGCATGGTTCATAGGCGTGTTCGTGAAGGAAATCCCGAAGGTTATCGGCATAAGCGCGTAACCTTTTTTGTAATATTTGTTTTTTGAATTAAAATCAGATATTTTAGACAGAACAGTTTCAAAATCAAATAGTTTCAAAGCTTGCTCCCATGTATTACGAATTTCGGTTTGAGCGGCAATTTGCCCGTAAGAAAACTCATCGCCGTCTTTTAACAAGTTCGCTTCCTGAATTTTATACGGCGGAATACCAAGCTCCGCAGCCGCCCGAACAATTGCCGATTCTATTACAAACATACCTTGCGGACCGCCAAAACCGCGAAATGCCGTATTCGGGGGCAAATTCGTCTTGCAACTATGAACTGTAACTTTTATATTATCAACATTATAGCTGTTCGCCGAATGGAATAACGTACGTTCGGCTACCGCCGGCGACAAATCTGCCGATGCGCCGGCATTTTGATAGAACACGGCTTCGTAAGCCTTGATTTTCAAGTCTTTTGTTAAACCAATTTTGTAAGTCGATTCGTAAGGATGTCGTTTGCCGGTCATGCGTAAATCATCGTGTCTGTCCAAAATCACTTTCACAGGTTTACCCGTTGCCTGCGTTCCGACGGCAGCCATCACAGCCCACGCCGTCGCTTGATCTTCCTTGCCTCCGAAGCCGCCGCCGAGACGATTTACGTCTATTTCGATGCGGTGCATAGGCACGCCGAGCACTTTGGCACAGGTTTTTTGAACCGATGTCGGTCCTTGCGTGGACGAATAGACTTTGAAATTACCGTTTTCGCCCGGCACGGAATACGCGCCCTGCGTTTCGAGATATAAATGTTCCTGTCCGTTTGAAAATGTTTCGCCTTCAAACACATACTCACATCCGGCAAAGGCTTTTTCGGGGTCGGCTTTCTTGAACGTGCGCGATGCGTTTGTGAGTAAACCTTTGTCAAACGCTGCTTTCGCGCCAACAACCACAGGTTTAGGTTCAAATTTAGCGGTGATAAGTTTGCGGGCTTTTTTCGCTGCAGCCAAGGTTTCGGCAAGAATCAGCGCAATCGGCTGCCCTTGATAATGCACTTCGTCTTCGGCAAACAAAGGTTCGTCCAATATGATTCCGCCGATTTGATTTTCGCCTTTTATATCTTTGTATGTCAATATCTTAACTACACCCGGAACGGTTTCCGCAGCAGAGTAATCAATATCCGAAATATGTGCGTGCGCTTCCGGCGAATCGTAAACCAAGCCGTGCAACGTGCCTTGCAATGCAACAATATCGTCCACAAAAACGGATTCGCCGCGAAGATGTGAAACGGAATCTTTATTTTTTATCGTAATATTCATGATTGTTAATGATATTGTTTTGTCGGGATAATGTGAAAATCAATAAGTAACATCCCAAAATTTGTTTCTTTAAATAAAATGTGAGAGTTCTGCAAAATACTTTAATCTTGTAAAAAAATCTTAATACTGACTACTCAATACTCACGACTAATTAAAACTTTTCGCCTTTAAAAACCAGAATATGCTGCAACAAAAGTTGGCTTGCCAATGCGCGTTTGTATGCTTGCGAGCCGCGTAAATCGTCAATCGGGCTGATTTCAGACTGCGCAATTTCTGTTGCCGCAGCTATTGTAGTTTCATCGGCGAGTTTTCCGACAAGAAATGCACTCGTTTTGGTCAAATACTTTGGCACGGCAGCCACACCGCCCAACGACACATGTGCTTCTTTGATGATATTTTTTTCAATCGTAAACGACATTGCCGAGTTTACCGATGCAATATCGAGGTATTGACGCTTGCTGACTTTCTCAAAATTAAAGAAAAACGCGCCGGAAGGTATTGAAAACTCAATGGATTCGATGCGTTCGTTCTTTTGCAAATCTAATTTTTTATAATCCAAGAAGAAATTTCTGAGAGCCAATCTGCGTTCGGTATTCGCTTCCGATTTCAGACACAACTCAGCATTTAGCGCGAGAAAAAACACGGATAAATCGCCAATAGGTGAAGCGTTTACGAAATTTCCGGCAATGGTTGCCATGTTCCGAATTTGTTTCGATGAAATGAGCTGCAAATGCTGACGCAATTTCGGAAAGATTTTATTCATTTCCGGCGAATCCCACAACTGCGTAACGGTAACGCCGCCGCCGAGAATGATTTTTTCAGCAGTTATCTCAATTTTGTTATTAACTTGTAAATAATTGATTGTCAAATCGGCTAAATCGCCTGCTTCGCGCACATACACATCCGTTCCGCCGGCAACCGCACGGTTATTAGCGTAAGGCACAATGGTTTGCATGTCTTCCAAAATTTTCGGCACAGTGCTGAAATATTCGGGAACAAATCCATGTTGTATAAACCAATCGAGGTTGTGTTCCGCTTCTCCGATTTCACTGTCGAACTGATTAGCTGCTTTTTCTATAGATTTATAGCCGGTGCAGCGACAAATATTTCCGCTCAGCGCATCAATTGTTGTGGCGTGTTTTGAGGAGCTGTCCAACACAGTTCCGGTCATGGAAACCACAAAACCGGGCGTGCAAAATCCGCATTGCGTTGCGGCATGTTCGTGCATGGCTTGTTGTGCTTTATTGAGCTGATTTTCAATATTTAAACCTTCAACCGTAACAACATGTTTGCCGTGTACTGCTGCTAACGAACTCAGGCAGGATGTAACGCTTTTGTAATCCACTTTACCATTTTGCAAAGTGCCTACCAATACGGTACACGCACCGCAATCGCCTTCGCGACAGCCAATTTTGGTGCCTTTCAGATGTTCGTGCTCACGTATGAATTGCAACAAATTTTCGCCGGACTTTACGTTCGTCGAAATTTTTTTTCGATTTAAAAGAAATTCTATCATCGGACAAATATAAAAGGTTGTAAAGTTATCTATTTTTTTGAAGTCAAAAACGGTTTTTTAACATAAAGAAGAAAGTCCGAAATCGTTTTAGAAAATGATTTTAAAAATTCATATCTTCGCAGAAAAATATAAGTTCAGTCTAAAAAAGTCATAAAGTTAAAAGTTTTTAAAGTTAAATTGTTGATTATGAATCGTTTTTTGATATTTTTTATGACAATCTCGGCGACATTTTTGTTCGGATGTACCGAAAATAAATTTGAAGTAAACGTTGATGACATTAATGTTGATTTGACCATAAAACGTCTTGATAAAGATTTATTTGTTGTAAACAGTTCGGATTCAAGCGTTAATATTCCGAATTTAGAAAAAACGTACGGCGAGTTCTTCGAGGTTTACAATCAGAAAATATTGCGTATCGGCGGGACGAACGAATCGGCTTACGCACTGAGGCTTAAAGATTTTCAGCGTTATTGTTCAGAAAATCACATTCAAGATTCAGTTTGGGCAAAATATCCCGACCTCTCGGCTTTGGAACAAACATTAGAAACGGCATTCAACCATTACAAATATTATTTTCCAAAAAAGAACATTCCGGAAGTAATAACCTGTGTTTCAGCATTTAATGAATCTATTTTTACGTTAGAAAACAGCATTGGCATTGCTTTAGATAAATTTTTGGGCGAAAAAAGTTCGTTTTACGAACGCCTTGCCATAGAAAAATATTTGCGCCGAAGCATGATACCACAAGTGATTCCGAGCGAAACCATGCGCGCTTGGGCGAAAGCGGAATATCCGTATGAAAGCACAGCCGACGACCTTTTGGATAATATGATTTATGAAGGAAAAATTCAGTATTACATCAATTGCATGTTGCCCGAAACAGCCGACACCCTGAAATGGCGTTACACCGCCCAACAATTCGGATGGGCTACAACGCATGAAGGCAAAGTGTGGAATTATTTAGTCGAAAATAAAAAATTGTTTGAAACTGACCGCATCCAAATACGTCAGTACGTGGGGGAAGCACCGTTTACAACACCGTTTACCGATGTGTCCGCGCCGCGTATCGGAGCGTTTGTCGGATACCGAATTGTGGAAAATTACATGAATCAAACCAACGCATCGTTGCCGGAATTGCTGTCAGAAAAAGATTCGAAAAAAATATTGAGTTTATCCAAATATAATCCGAAATAGCGCAAAAACCGCACGAAATTTATATCTTTGTAATCACGATGCAAAATTCAAAGCCCAAAGAAACGGAACAAAGTTCGGTCAGCCGCCAATTGAGTCGCGGGAAGATTTTTCTGCCCGTAGTAATCGGCTTGGGCTTGGTGGGCGCGATGCTTTATTATCAGCTCAAAGACGGCGAAATACCGTTTGATGCCGTAAATGTAACAACTTATACCGTAGTTTTTTTAATTGCGGCAGCGGGCTGCATGATGTTGCGCGACATTGGTTACATGATTAGATTACGCATTTTGAGCGAAGGCGATTTAACTTGGCGTCAGGCATTTAGAACAATAATGTTGTGGGAATTTGCATCTGCAATATCGCCGTCGGCAGTGGGCGGTTCGAGCGTTGCCGTAATTTTTGTTCACAAAGAAGGCATCAGCATCGGACGCAGTTCGGCAATTGTGATGGCAACCATTTTTTTGGATGAACTATATTTTATTTTGATGTTTCCGTTGATGATACTCATTGCAGGTCCCGAACAACTTTTCACAATCGGTAACAGCAGCGGACTGTCGTTTGCCAATCAATTCTTCTATTTTGCAGTGTTCGGATATTCATTCAAAGTAGCCTATAACACACTGATAGCTTATGGGTTATTCAAAAATCCACACCTAATAAAACGCCTTATCTTGAAACTTTTTGGCTTCAGATTTCTGCGACGTTGGCGTAAGCAAGCCCGCCGCGCCGGAATGGATTTAGTTTCAAACTCGGCTGATTTCCGAAAGAAAAATTGGAAATTTTGGCTAAAATCATTCGGCGCAACCTTTATGTCGTGGACGGCACGTTATTGGGTTGTAAATGCCATATTTTTAGCCTTTTTCGTGTTCGAGAACAGTCATTTACAGCTTTTTGCACGCCAACTTGTGATGTGGATTATGATGTTGGTAAGTCCAACACCGGGCGGAAGCGGATTTTCTGAATTTATTTTCTCACAATATCTTTCGGATTTCATGCCACAAGTTGCCGGAATTGCAATAATTATGGCATTCATTTGGCGATTATTTACCTATTATCCATATTTCATTGCCGGAGTCGTCATTGTTCCGCGCTGGTTGCGAGACAAATTTGGGAAAAAGAAAACGTTAATTAAATAATGTTTGTAAGAAAACGTGTAAATCTTTGATATTATGTAAATTACAGCCTTTTTTTCAGTTGAATGTTTTGTCATACAGTGGTCATTCAATTGTCATTCAGTTGCTTTTTTTAGTTTCAATTGAATTTCGACTGTATTTCAACAGAA
>DYSM01000181.1 GCA_020718265.1 Draconibacterium orientale
TCGGTTTCCGCCTTGTTCGTTCCTTATAGTTCAAAAAGTTTGTGAGCTAAAAAAAAAGAAATCCACCTTTGAGGTGGGGGGTAAAACTACTACCGTGTGCCAAGTAAGCGCAGCTACGGCACACGGTAGTAAAAAAAAAGAAAAAAATTAAAAATTTTAATTTGATTTGCTGCTAAAGCAAGCAAACAAATATAAAATTTTTAACGTATAATAAACCAAAAATATTGTACACGCGCGTATAAAACCAAAAAAAAATGCAAATAAAATTCATCACCATTCCCATAACCGATGTGGAGCGCGGCACGGCAGACCTCAACAAATTTCTGCGTGCCAACAAAATAATAGAGTTCGAGAAAGAACTCGTAAAAACCGAAACCGGCGCGTATTGGTGTGTGTATATTAACTACGCCGAACCCTTGCCCGGGCAAACGCCCGCCGGTACACCCTTGCCCGCAAAAGATTACAAAGCAATGCTGAGTGCCGCCGAATTTGAGGTGTTTACAGCTTTGCGCGAAATTCGCAAACAACTTGCCAAGGCGGATTCCGTGCCGGCATACTCCGTGTTTTTGGATGCCGAACTTGCCGAAATCGTAAAACTTCCGGCAATAACCGAGCAAGACATCAAAAAAATAAAAGGCATCGGCACAAAACGCGCCGAAAAATACGGCAAACCCCTCGCCGAAGCATACCACAAACTGAAATAAACCCACGTAACACGGATTTTCAATCCGTGCAACACAAACCAATGAGAAATAAGCACACCAAACACCTTGCCGAGCAAGCCGCCGATTTGCAAAATTTGCACTTGGCATTTTACAAAGCCGCCAAAGCAAAACAAGCCAAGCCCGAAGTTGTGGATTATCGGCAATATTTATACCCTAATTTGCAGCAACTGCGTGAACAAATTTTGTCGGGCAAAGTGCATTTGGGCGATTATCGCTACTTTACAATTTTTGAGCCGAAAGAGCGGCTTATTTGCGCGGCATCGTTTCCGGAACGCGTTTTGCACCACGCACTTATGAACGTGTGCCATCCGTTTTTCGAGAACGCCCAAATCTACCACAGTTACGCAACACGCATCGGCAAGGGCACGTATTCCGCATTGGATACTGCACAAAAATACGCACGCCGAAACTCACACGTCCTAAAATTGGATGTGCGCAAATATTTTGACAGCATTTCGCACCGCATATTGCTGACAAAGTTACAGACTTTGTTTCAGGATAACATTTTATTGCAAATTTTCGCGCAGATAATAGACAGTTACGGCGTACACCCTCAGGGTTTTCAAAACCCTGAGGGTGTTAATATCGGTTTACCCATCGGCAACCTTACAAGTCAATACTTTGCAAATTTTTATTTGTCGGAGTTCGACCGTTTTGCAAAAGAAACTTTGCACTGCAAACACTATGTTCGCTATATGGACGACATCGTTGTTTTCGGCAATACAGCATGCGAACTCTCAAAAATATCCGAAACTTTGACAAATTTTTTGCAAAACAATGTAAATTTGCGTTTTAAAACAAATTTTATCAATTCAACAAAACACGGCGTAGATTTTTTGGGCTATCGCCTGTTCGACAATCGAACAGAATTGGCATAGAAAAGCAAAAACCGTTATATCAAAAAAATTAGGGCATTATCAAAATCATTTTCGGAAAATAGAATTTCTGAAAATGATTATCAAAGGCGAATGCTCCCGCTGAATGCGTTTACACAATACGCACAAGCCGAGGGATTTCGTAAAAACGTTCTTAAAAAAATCGGAGAATAATCGTAAAAGGCACGAACCGTGTGAATCGGGGCGGCAGTTGGAACAACAACCCGAACAACTGTCGAGTGGCGAATCGTAACAACAACAACCCTACGAATCGTAACAACAACCTCGGTTTCCGCCTTGTTCGTTCCTTATAGCTCACAAACACAGCCGGATAGCTGTTTCTGAACAGATTATTTTTCCGTTCCCGTATTTTTCGGGATAAAACGGTGTTCGCGCAACACCTCACGCACCCGTACCGGTAGGTTCGCATGGATTTGGAACACGAACGTTCGAGTGCGTTTTTTTTAAAACATTTCGGGGGCATCAACTTTGCCAAAGTGCAAACTTTGGCAAAGTTAAAACGCCTATAAATAATTGTTTTACAGTTTATTACACTGCATTTTAGACCTGTCAGGTTTTGGAAACCTGACAGGTCTAAAATGCATGCCGGGTTTCCAAAACCTACGGCAATAGTTGCATAGCACTTTTAAAGTGCTATGCAACTGCGTGTATTCCGTAACAAAAAATCAAGTAATCCCAAAATCAAGCAAATCACGGTTGAGACGTTTTGTAGGCAAGTTTCAAACTGGTGATAAAATTGAAAATATCGAACAATTTATTCGAAAAAATGTGTTTTCGGACATCAAATTCAAAATTTTGAAATAAAATTGTAATTTTGAAACCGCAATTTTCGTTTGTATGTTATTTAAATTTTGTAAAACACAGAAACGTTGTTTTTATGAAAAAAAATCTAAAATTATCCTTTTTATTTTTGATTTTGCTGCCTTCAATTGCGTTATCACAAGTGTTTTCCAAGGAAACAAGCTTAGAGGCAGCGGCACGTAAAACCGCCGACCGTATAGCAACCGCACTAACGGAATGCGGCACCATACCTGCCGATGCAAAACTGACTGTGGCTTTCTTTTCGCGAACCGACGGCGTTCCGACAAAGTTCGGCATTCGATTATCTGAAAAGGTTGCTTTTTATCTAAAACTTGCCGCCCAAGAAGGCAAAATAAAGCAAACCATACTCTTTCCCGACGACATCAACAGACAGTTGGACGAAACCATGTATCTGTATTTTACAGTGCCCGAAGACCAAGATGCCGGCGATTTTTGGAAAAAACAATTGGAAAATCAAACCCCGGATTTTTATCTTGTCGGGCAGTATGAATTTCCAAGCTCAAAAGCATACAGCGAATTACGAATTTCGCAAGTGGAATTGCGTGCCGACAACTACGGAAAATATTCCGGAACGGTTTGCGGAGCTAAAAAAACAATTGTAGAAACGCTCACGGAAACTGACGTTATTTCGGAATGCAAAAAAAACGATGTAGCACTCAATCGCCCCAACGAGCACTACGAAAAACTTATCGAAATGCCCGATAATCCGAATGGTTTTGATGCCGTATTTATTGAATCGAAAACCGGTAAACCGGTAACGGATGCAAATTTTAAAATCGGCGCTGAATATCAAATAGAGCTGAACATGAAAAAAGATTTGAATGTTTATGCCTTTTTCTATGACCCCGATGACCCCGATACGAAATTCATGACCATGATTTTTCCTTACGATACCGATTTAGCATTGCTAAAACAAAAAGGCAAACATGTTTTGCCCGACGCTAACAACACGTTTGAAGTAGGCGGCTCCGTCGGTCGCCCGGTATTAGTGAAAATTATTGCAACCACAACCTTCTTAAAATTGCCTTTGGATGTACAAAAAATCGACGATTACATGATCGCTGTTTTTACACACGACAATTGCAGAGTCTTTAACGAAGAATTGTCTAAACTTTCAAAAACAGACTTATACAGCAGAACATTTTCATTTTCACGCAATTAAATATCTGAACAAATCATCAATACTTCGTTAGATTTTAGAATTTAGATGTTAGACATTAGACTCAAATCGCTTAATTCCAATTAGTTACAATCATACTCTTATTCGAGAAATTTTCTTATCTAATTTACAATAAATCAATATCTTACAAAAAATATTAACGGTGTATTGAATCATAGTAACCATTTTAATGAGTCCGGTCTAAAAAGCCATCAAAAACGAAGAGATAAAATACAACTGCTTGATTATTAATATTTTATGAAAAACAATTTAAAAATGCAACTATCTAATAAACAATGAATTGTGAATTTCAATATACTTTTACGACCTTTTTAAACCAGACTCTTTAATTAAATTCAAGTTATGAAAATCAAATTTTTGACAATTTTGCTCATGGCAATGGTCATGGGCATGAGTGTGCAGGCGCAGTTTATTTTCGACGGCGACAGCACGTTAATTGACCCTGACAATCACGTAATTGTAGGTGATGACACCTCGCACGTGGATTGGACAACGCAGTACGTTGAAGCGAAAGGCTGGAACGTTATTGATACTGTGAAATTTCCGAACAAAGCGCAAGCCAAAGCAATGGCACGCCGAGGAGCGGTTGTGGATGCCCAACGCAATCTGTTGGAATGTATCAAAGGCGTTCGTATTGTAGGCGAAACAACTGTGAAAAACATGGTAACTGAGGGAGATTACATCTATTCTCGCCTCGAAGGTGTATTGCAAGGAGCAGAAACTGTAGGCGAACCTATTTTTGAAGATGGCATGGTCGAAGTGCGTATGCGCGTTCCTTTATACAAAAAAAGCAACGGTAAAGAAGAGTCAGTCGCAGGAGTAATTCAAAATAGCATGGGTGTTACGCCTTTGAAACTAAATGAATCGGACAGCGGCGGCAAACAAGAACAAATTGCGTTTAATCTGAACGGAAAAACCTTAGACCCGGCATTGTTCCCGCAAATTATTGATAAAGACGGTAATGTTGTATTAGACTTTAGTAAATACTACGACCCCAAAACCGGTAAATTTCCGCAATATATGAAACTTACCAAAGAAGCGTTTGAGGCGGCAGGTTATGATAAAGGCACACAATTTATCGACGTTTTGGATGCCACAGGCGGAAAAATTAAAATTGACACAGATAAATTACCCGGAAACAAAAAAATTAATTGGAAAAAAGTCGGTACTTCAGCTGTGAAGTTAGGAAGTTTTCTTATGATGTTGCTGTAAAAGAGTCAAAATTTAAAAATTTAAAAAAATGAAACATCTATTTTTAATCACAATAATCATTTTTACATCTTTGTTTGCGTATTCACAAGAAGAAACCGTTGAAGTAAAAGGAGTCGGTTTTGGAACAGACAAGAAAAAAGCACGCGAAGATGCCATTCAGGACGCATTGCGTCAAGCTGTGGCACAAGTAGGCGGTGTACACCTGAAATCGTCCACAGAGGTTCAAAATTTTGTAACTCTGAACGATGCAATATCAACCCGTGCAGACGGTTATGTGAAATCGAGTACGGTATTAGAAGAAACACCTTTCCCCGATAAATACGAAGTTAAAGTACGCGCAACAGTGAGCCTTGCTCCGATGGTTGAGGATGCAAAAACATTGTCGGAAATGGTCGGCGGTGTAAATTTCATTGTCGTTTACGATGCGCGAAGTCTAACTCCCGCTCAAAAAGTTTATTACGATTTTGCTTATGAACGTATGAACGAAAAATTGAACGACAAAGGATACAGCCGAACAGAAGCCGCACTTTTCGCAAAAGCAGTTACATTTACGAATAATACCAACGAAATTGAGTATCTGAGCCAAGTTGCAATGTACACTAACTCCGAATTCGTAATTCAAATTAAGGATATTATTCTTAAAACCGAAGAAAAAGCCGGAGGTTTGTGGGCAACACAAGCAACAATGGACGTAAAAGCATTCGACGGTTGTAATTGGAGAAATTTGGGAACGGTAATTTTTAAAGGGGATACCAAAGTGCAGAAAGATAAACAATTCGCAGAACGTGAAGCGATTGCCGATGCCGTCGATTTGGGCTTCGACCGTTTGATGCTGCAATTTAATACCGACATCGGAAGTTGGGTTGATGGAGGTGCGCCCTACGAACTCCGTTTTTACAGTTTTACGCTGGACGACCTCGATTTTATCGAATTTGTTGATTTGCTCATCAAAGACACAAACACGGTCGGCGAACCGCAAATGACAACAGTCGATCAGTATTTTAAACTCGTTTTGCGTTCTAAAAACAGTCAGTTCGGAGTATTCAAACTTGTGCTGAAAAGTGCTGTTGCCATTGAAAATTTCAAAACGCAATCTCCGAGTCGAGAAATTTTGTACGGCAGACAAATGAGTATCACGCCCAAAGGTGTGAAAAATGCCGAAATTGAAGCGAAGAAAGAAATTCTTTCCAAAATTAAAGCTCAGTAATCACAAAGTTTTAACATTAATAAAATTATAAAAATAAATATGAAAAAGTCAATTTACATTTTTGGT
>DYSM01000619.1 GCA_020718265.1 Draconibacterium orientale
ACAGAAAATAGTTCAATTCTAAAATAACGTTTCTGTTACTTTATCAGCTTCGGCGTAATCAAAATTGTGGCTTTGGGGTTACGTTTTTGAAGTTGTCCCTCGAAAAATGCAATTTCTTTGTCGGTAATTTTAATATTTTTTGCACGAATCATAAGTAGTGCTGTGTGTCCGAGCAAGTATTCGAGGCTGTTTGCGGTAACCTCAGTCTCAGAACAACTAATTTCTTGCAAATTTTTACTTAGCTGAATGGGGCGCAGTGAAGTTACTCGAGTTTCGGAGCAATCCAAGCGTTCGAGTTTGTTCAGTAATGACAAGGGCGAAAGGTCGTCCACGTTTGTTTTGCTGCAATTCAAGTCGCGCAATTCGGGCATAAAGTTTACGCCTTCAAGCGAGTAGAGCGACACGTTTTCGGACACATCCAAGTATTCCAATTTTTTCAAGTCTTTCAAAATTCTCAAATCCACAACCGTTGTGTAGTGCAAATCAAGTTTTGTCAAACTTGTCATGTTGCGCAATGGCGTGATGTTTTTGACCATCGTGTTTCCGCACTTCAATTCCTGCAAATTTGTTAAACCGGAAAGCGGTGTAAGTGAGCTAATGTTGTCATTATCAGAGCAATCAATGCTTCTCAAATTTATGAGACCTTCCACGCCTTCCAAGCTTGTAACACCGCTGCCGTCGCATTTTATGACTTCAAGCAGAGAGAGTTGTGCGGCAGGTTTAAGGGTTTTTACTTCTTTATTTCCGGCAATGTCCAGAAAAACCGTCTTGGCAACTTCGCCGAGTTGTTCGTCGGTCGGGGTAATGTCTTTGCCCTTAAAATGATGTTTCTGAATGACTTTTTTCCATTCGGGCGAAAGTGAATTCCACCAATTTCTGTCCGTTTGTGCGTTGAGATTTGTTACGAAAAACAGGGCGAGCAGCAGCATCGCGGCTGAGTTTATAAGGTGTTTCATGTTGAATAAATTGAATTTTTAGGCATCTTTCATTTTTCGGTTGACACTTTTTTTGAGAAACATTATTTTTTTTTG
>DYSM01000620.1 GCA_020718265.1 Draconibacterium orientale
CTTTACGTTATGGACGAAATCCGCCTGAAATGCCCGTGGGACAAAGAGCAAACGAATGAAACGCTGCGAATGCTGACCATTGAGGAAACCTACGAACTTGCCGAAGCTGTTCTGGAAGGAAAATCTGATTTGATAAAAAAAGAACTCGGCGATTTGTTGCTGCATTTGTTGTTTTATTCTAAAATCGGGCAGGAGCGAGGCGATTTCGATTTCGGTGATGTTATGAACGCAATGGCAGAAAAAATCATTTTTCGACACCCTCATGTTTTCGGAGATGTTTCGGTTGAAAATCAGGAAGAAGTGAAAAGAAATTGGGAAGAACTGAAATTAAAAGAAAAATCGGGCAACGGTTCGGTGTTGGGAGGCGTTCCAAAATCGCTGCCTGCTGTTGTAAAAGCATATCGTTTGCAGGCAAAAGCACGCGGCGTGGGTTTCGACTGGGACGTGAAAGAAGATGTTTGGGACAAAGTTACGGAAGAACTGAACGAACTAAAACACGAAATTGCGAATTTCGACAAAGAAAAAACTGAAGCCGAATTCGGAGATTTACTGTTTTCTGTTATCAATGCGGCACGAATGTACGATATCGACCCTGAATTGGCACTCGAACGCACGAACCAAAAATTCATTTATCGTTTCAATTATCTCGAAAGCGAAACCCGAAAAAAAGGTATCAACTTAAAAGACATGACTTTGCAGGAAATGGATGTGTATTGGAATGAGGCAAAAAGGATAAAAATTTAAGAAGATAAACTATTTCTATTTGGAATTATTCTAAATAATTTAACTTTGTTACAATTTAACAAAACAAATTATGAAGTCCGATAATTCCAAAAATCATACAAACAGACTGATTTACGAAAGCAGTCCGTACCTTTTGCAACACGCCCATAATCCGGTCGATTGGTTTGCGTGGGGCGAAGAAGCTCTCGAAAAAGCGAGAAACGAAAATAAATTAATTCTCGTCAGCGTTGGTTACGCAGCGTGTCATTGGTGTCATGTAATGGCACACGAATCGTTTGAAAA
>DYSM01000621.1 GCA_020718265.1 Draconibacterium orientale
AATGCCAAACCATAAAATTGGGCGTACTCGTTGGCACCAAACCAAGTTACGCTCACTACGGGGTGGTATTCGTATCCGGTTTGTGCCTGCCAAATTTCCTTGCCGTTTTGGGTTGTTTTTTTTACGCCCCAATTGTTTTCGTAAATCAGCTCTTGTCCTGCAAATTCGCCTGTTTTTACGGTGTCAGTGCCGTATTGGTTCAAAAAAGCAGCGTATTGCATGTTGGTAACTTCGTAGCGGCTCATTTCAAAACTGCTTAATGTTACAGTATGAATAGGTCTTTCATCTTCCGAATTTTCAATTGTTTCATCAGGATTTCCCATCAAAAAAGTACCACCTTGCACCAGCACCAAACCCAGTAATGGGTTAATAGCCGAGGCAATAATAATATCTTTTCGGTTGTTGGGATTAAGTGTTAAATTTTTCAAAATATTTTTTTCGGCTTCCGCCAAATTTTGCTTTTCGAGGTCTGAAATTGCTTTTTTCTGCCACTCCCAACATTCCAAATTTGTTTTCAAACGAGTTTCGATGTCATTTTTGGGTGGCAAATCGGGGTCGTTTTTGGCAAGCTTGTAATTTTTATCGGCTTCGGCATATTCGCCCAGCGCAAACGCCGAGTCAGCCTTTGTGCCAAAATATTGCCATACTTTCAGGTCTTTCTTGCCTTCGGGCAAAAACGCCTTGGTAAGTTCCTTCGACTTGGCAAGCAAAGCGGTTGCCTTTATTTCGGCTTGTTGGGCATCGTCTTTCAGGCGTTCTATCTTCTTAAAAACGCCCACTATCTTTTGCTGTGCCTCTTCCGCCCTGTCGGGGCAAATGATAATAGCCGCCGTGTATTTGTTCACGGCTTTTTGATAGTCGTTGTTGGTTTCTGCCGTTTGGGCATCGTTCATCAGCTTGTTAAAAGCCTTCTCATCGCATTGTGCCAAAGCTACATAGCTTAGCACAAACAGGGTGGTGGTTAAAATGATTTGTTTCATGGTTTTATCGTAGGGCGTTGCCCTTAAACGTAGGGCGTTGCCC
>DYSM01000182.1 GCA_020718265.1 Draconibacterium orientale
AAGACGAACTGTGCTTAATCGAAGTGCAAAACGAGCGCGAGCGCGACTATTTTCACCGCATGAATTTCGGTCAGGCAAAGCTCGTTACGGAGCATATAGACGAAGGACACGCCTATGAAAGCATCAAAAAGGTTTACTCCATAAACATCGTTTACTTCGATTTAGGGCAAGGAACGGATTACATCTACGAAGGCAAAACCGAATTTACAGGAATGCGTACGGGCGATATTTTGCAACTCAACAAAGCCCAGAAAAAAGCATATTCGATAAAAACTGTTTCCGATATTTTCACGAAATATTTCCTCATAAAAGTTAATAAATTCAACGATTTGGCAAAAGATGATTTAGACCAATGGATTTATTTTCTTAAAACAAGCGAAATCAAAGACAGCTTCACGGCACAGGGTTTACCACAGGCAAAAGAAAAGTTACGCCGCGATAATTTAAGCAAAGAAGAAAAGGTTTCGTATGATTTGTACGTAAAGCAAAAACGCATACAAGAAAACGAACTTGTAACGGCAATTCAGGAAGGCGAACTCAAAGCCGAAGAAAAATACATGCCTTTAATTGAAGAAGCAATAAAACGCGAGGAAGAAGCAAAAATGCGGGAAGAAGAAGCGATGCATAAATTAGCCTCTAAAATGAAAAAATACGGCGAACCAATTGAAGATATAATCAAAGAAACCGGACTGACACGGGATCAAATTGAAGAAATGGAATAAATCATATTTTGTTGTGAAACCTAAAAAAAGTTCAAAATGAAACAATTCAGTATTTTAGTCGCTCTTGTTTTTGCTTTTGCGGCACTGTCGGCACAAGAGCGCAACATCAGCGGCAGCAGCAATGCCTTGCAGGTAAACATCACCAAAGCCAACTACGACAGCGGTATTCCGATGTTGCAGGCAAATGTTTCGTTCAAAGAGCCGTCGGGCAACAACTTGCTGGACGCCGATGAACGTGCTGAAATTATCGTTACGCTAACCAACAACGGTTCGGGCAACGGTTACGATGTAAAAGCCGTGCTCAGCACAGCCAATGCGCAGTATATCAGTTTCGACAGCGAAAAACTCGCGGGCGAAATCAAACCGGGCGCAAGCAGCACCCTACGCTTCGCAGTGTCGGCAACCGATGCCCTGCAAAACGGCGAACGCACGTTTAATCTCAAATTTGCCGAGTTTGGCGGCTTTATGCCCGCGCCCGTAAATTTAACAGTCGGCACACAGCAGTTTCTATATCCGCAACTTACTTATATCGAAGCCGGTATCGAAGAATTGCAAGGTAACAACAATAACATTATTGAAAACAGTGAGCTTGTAAAAGCAACATTTTTGATTCAGAACAAAGGACAAGGTGTAGCCGAAAATGCCAATTTTGAGTGTGTGATAAACGATGCCAATATTCTTTCCGTAAAATCGTTTGGCGGCAACACGTATCCGCTCACAGCCGCATTCGGAAACATGAATCCGGGCGATACCAAGCGGGTTAGCGTTTTGTTGTCCGTAACATGGAATTACAGCGGGACAGCCAACTTGCCCGTCTCGGTAAAACTGAGCGAAAAACGCGGCAAATTCGGCGGCACATTTCCTGCAGGTTTAGAACTAAACAAACAAGCACTTGCGGTAAAAGACATGAAAGTGGACGGCAACTATACCGATAAAGTTGAAATCACTGATGCGTCGCTGGGGTCCGAAACAGACAAAAATATTCCGTCAGGCGGCAAAGGCAATCCGAACGCTTATGCCCTTATCATCGGTAACGAAGATTACACCAAATATCAAAGCTCGCTTACATCGGAAAGCAATGTGGATTTTGCCCGTCGCGATGCGCAAGTGTTCAAAGATTATTGTGTAAAAACGCTGGGCATCCCCGAAAGTAATATCACGATACAAACCGATGCACTCGGTGCCGTTATGAAACGAGACATCGCTTGGTTGTGTAACAAAGCCGAATATAACCCGGAAGCTGAGCTGTTTTTTTATTATTCCGGTCACGGTTTTCCCGACCAAACGAGCAAAGAAGGTTACATTATGCCGGTAGATATTTCGGGTGCCAACGTAACGGACGGAATCAAATTGTCGGGATTATACCAACAACTTACTTCTAAAAATCCGAAACAAGTTACAGTTCTCTTGGATGCGTGTTTCAGCGGCGGCGGACGTGAACAAGGTTTACTTGCTGCCAAAGCTGTAAAAGTTAAAATCAAACAAGGTATCATCAATCAAGGTAATTTGGTGGTTTTCTCGGCAAGCTCAGGTGATCAAGAATCGCTATTCTACAAAGACAAACAGCACGGAATATTTACGTATTTTTTATTGAAAAAATTGCAGGAAACAAAAGGAAATATCACCTACGGCGAGCTTGCAGATTATTTGAAAGCACAAGTACCTTCAAAATCTGATGATTTATACCGCAAAACACAAACACCTGAAGTAAATGTAAGCAACGGAGCTGTTGAATCGTGGCGGAATTATAAATTTGTGAAATAATAGAGCAAATAAACAGCCTAATCTAAGAGACCTAAACAAAAGTCGCCGAATCAACTTCGACGACTTTCGTTTTTTATGATAGGCTGAACGTATAGTTGTGTACTAAATTGTGTACTAAATAAAAAAAGGAGAGCATCACGCTCTCCTAACTCTTTGATTTTCAGTGGAGCTTAGGGGAGTCGAACCCCTGACCTTTTGACTGCCAGTCAAACGCTCTAGCCAACTGAGCTAAAACCCCATTTTTTGTTTTGAGAATGCAAAATTATCAAAATAATTGTTCCTACAAATAAAAATTTCCGGTTTTTACAAAATATTTACTTCAGGCTCTAAATTTATGCCGAATTTCTCAAAAACTCTTTCTTGAATATGTTTAGCCAAATTCAATATATCTTGCCCTGTGGCTAAACCATTGCTGATTAACACTAAGGCTTGTCGGTCGTGCACAGCGGCATTGCCGAGTTTGTAGCCTTTGAGTCCGCACAAATCAATAAGTTGTCCTGCTGCAAGTTTCATAGTATCAGCTTGTTGAGGGTATCCGATAAGGTTTGGTGTTGAGGCTTTTAATTCTTGAAATTTAGCCGTAGAAATTGTCGGATTTTTAAAGAAACTGCCGGCATTTGGTGTTTCGGTCGGGTCGGGGAGTTTGCTTTGGCGAACTTGTATAACTGCCTGTCGGACAGATTTTAAAGACACTTCTTCAAATTTTGAAATTTCATCTTGCAAGTTGCCGTAATCAAGTTTAAAATCAGCCTGTTTTGATAAAATAAATTGCACGGATGTAATGATATATCTGCCCAAATTTTCGGATTTTTTGAACATACTCCAACGATAACCAAATTCGCATTCTTCGTTTGTAAATGTTTGAAAATTAGATGTTTCTGTATCAAAAACCGTACACGAATACAAAATATCTTTCAATTCGACCCCGTAAGCTCCGATATTTTGCACAGGTGCAGCACCGACAGTTCCGGGGATAAGCGACAGATTTTCAACGCCATACAAGTTATTTTCAACACAATAATTCACAAAATCGTCCCATATTTCGCCGGCTTGAACGCGCAAAACTACGTGTTCGTCTGTTTCAAAAAATAGGTCTATACCTTTGTTATTCAGCTTAATAACAGAGCCGTCAAAATCTTTTGTAAACAATAAATTGCTTCCGCCTCCGATTAAAAAAAACTTTTCCGGGCGTTGTTCGTAGTCGAAAACTGAAACCAAATCTGAAACATCTTCAATTTCAATAAATTGCATTGCTTTTGCTTCAATTGCAAATGTGTTGTAGGATTTTAATGAACTGTTTTGTTTTGTTTTCATTTTTAAAAATTAAATCGCAAAATTACATTTTTTTGTCGATTTTTCTTGAATAATAAACCTCATTCACGTAAAAAATTTATCTTTACAGAAAAATATTAAAATCAGATTTATGAAAAATTTTAAGTCGATATTCTTTGCTATATCCTTGATAATTAGCAGTTTTACTGTTAATTCTCAAGCAACTTTCAAACCGATAACCGTGTCGGATTTGTGGAAAACTTGGACGTTTTGGACGCCTTCCGTTTATGGAATCCGAAGTATGAACGATGGCGCACATTATACAACTTTGGAGGATAATGTTGTCAAAAAATTTGCGTACTCCACAGGAAATGAGGTTGAAACCTTGTTCGACGCTGCAAAATTCTCGCTCGAACCGGACGAATATGTGTTCAATAACGATGAAAGTATGCTGCTGATAGAGTCGGGTAGTGCACCGATTTACCGACATTCTTATACGGCAAATTGCCATGTTTTCGATTTGAAAAACAAGAAGTTAACAGCAGTTTCTGAAACCGGCGCGTTGCAAGTGCCTTCCTTTTCGCCGGCGAGCGATAAAGTAGCTTTTGTTCGGGATAATAACTTGTATATCAAATTTTTAACAACCGGAAAAGAATTTCAAATAACTTTCGACGGTGCGAAAAATAAAGTGCTCAACGGCATACCGGATTGGGTTTACGAGGAAGAATTTGGGTTCAGCAAGGCTTACGAATGGTTGCCCGACGGTAAAAATTTAGCGTTCATCCGCTTTGATGAATCTACAGTTAAGACCTTCGCATTCACGATGTTCGCAGGAAAATTGCCTACCGTTGAGGCTAACAAACTTTACCCGTCGGCGTATGAATTCAAATATCCGAAAGCCGGCGAAGCTAACTCAAACGTAGGCGTTTTTGTGTATAATATTGATAGCGGAAAGACTACAAAAATTGACATCGGAACGGAAACCGACATCTACATTCCGCGTATTCGCGCAACAAAATATGCTGACAAATTGGCAGTTTTTCGCTTAAACAGACTTCAAAATAAATTTGAACTCTTACTAGCCGATGTAAACTCCGGAACTTCGCAAGTTATTTATACAGAAACAAATAAGTATTATTTTGCAGAAGAAGATTTGGATAATTTGCAATTTTTAGCTTCGGGCGAGTTTGTAATGACTTCGGAACGTGACGGTTACAGACATTTGTATCTGCACAATGCCGATGGAACTTCCAAAATGCAACTCACAAAAGGCACGTGGGATGTTACGCAATTTATTGGTTATGATGAAGTTGGAAAATGGTTTTATTATCAATCCGCCGAAGAAGCACCGCGAAACAGAGCCGTTTATCGTGTCAATGTGAAAGGCAAAAAAGAAAAAATTTCAACTCAAATAGGAACAAATTCGGCTGAGTTTAGTTCTAATTATCAATATTTTATCAACTTTTTTTCAAATACAAAAACACCAAATTTCGTAACGTTGCACGACAGTAAAGGCAAGCAAATTCGTGTTTTGCAAGATAATTCGTCTGTTCAAAAATTAGTAAAAGATTACGGCGGTGTGAACAAAGAATTTTTCGAATTCAAAACCTCGCAAGATGTTCTTATTTACGGTTTTATGGTGTTTCCGCCAAATTTTGATAAGACCAAAAAATATCCGGTAATTATGTATCAATATTCCGGACCGGATTCTCAAGAGGTGTCGGACAGTTGGGACTTTGGATGGAATGAACTGTTGGCGCAACAAGGTGCAATCATCGTGGTTGCCGACCCGCGCGGAACAGGCGCACGCGGCGAAGCATTTCGCAAGGCAACCTATTTACAATTAGGCAAATACGAAACCGAGGATTTGATTGAAACTGCAAAATATCTTCAAACACAACCTTATGTCGATGCAAAAAAAATCGGTATCTGGGGCTGGAGTTACGGCGGATTTATGTCCACACTTTGCATGACAAAAGGTGCCGATTACTTTACAGCCGGGATAGCGGTTGCGCCCGTTACAAATTGGCGTTATTACGATAATATTTATACCGAGCGTTTCATGCGTACGCCGCAGGAAAACGCAGCGGGATACGATGATAATTCGCCGATAAATCATGTCAGTAAGCTGAAAGGCAAATACTTACTTGTGCATGGCGCTGCTGACGATAATGTGCATTGGCAAAACTCCGCCGAACTCGCCGAAGCCCTTGTTCAAGCTGACAAACAGTTCGATTATTTTGTGTACACCAACCGAAATCACAGCATTTACGACCGAGGCGGCAA
>DYSM01000622.1 GCA_020718265.1 Draconibacterium orientale
AACAGTAAGCAGTTATCAGTAAATTGTAATATTTCATAATTCATATTTCATATTTAAAGAAACAATGTTCAACACATATCCGTCCAAGTTACTCGATAATGCAACTGCAGAATTTGCCAAATTGCCCGGCATTGGTAAGAAAACCGCGTTGCGTTTAGCTCTTTTTTTATTGAAGAAAAGCGTTGAAGATGTTGAATTGTTCGGCAACAGCCTCATTGAACTGCGCCGACACATTAAACATTGCAAAATTTGTCGCAACATTTCCGACCACGATACCTGCGAAATCTGCGCCGACCAAACCCGCGACGCATCGCAAATTTGTATTGTCGAAAATATTAAAGATGTGCTGGCAGTTGAAAACACGCGGCAATACAACGGTTTGTATCACGTGCTGGGCGGACTTATTTCGCCTATGGACGGCATCGGTCCCGAGACCTTGGAAATCGACAGCCTTATTGCTCGGCTGCGCGAAGGAACGACCAAAGAAATTATACTTGCCCTAAGCGCCACTCCCGAAGGCGATACCACGAATTTTTACATTTTCCGCAAAATAGGCACGTTGCCCGTAACCATAAGCACCATTGCCAAAGGCGTATCCGTCGGCAGCGAGTTGGAATATGCGGATGAGATTACGCTCGGACGTTCCATTCGTAACCGCATCCGCTTTGAAGGATGAGGATTTAGTTGAAAGTTCATAAAGTCAATACTCCGTTAAATTTTAAGCGGCAATTTTGCCGAAAAACAAGAGTTCTTTGAGGTTCTGATTATTTTTGAGCTTGTATGCCGGAACAGCGAACACGTCAATAAATCGTTGTAACAGTAACGCGTTGTGATGCAATGTGTGTGCCTTGAATGGCGAAGGTCGGAAAACTTTTTGGAATAGCCAAAAAATAATTCGACTTGAATTATCCAAAGGGTGAAAGTCCCATCGCCGTCAGCCTATGATGTAAGCGTCTGATATACAACGTTTAAGCCAGACAATAAAAAGAGGCGAGAGTCGCCTCGGCAACAATCGCAACA
>DYSM01000183.1:0-1308 GCA_020718265.1 Draconibacterium orientale
CAAAAAAAATACAAATGAATCCGACAGAACAATTTCAATCAGAGCGTAAAAAAAGAATCGAGAATTATTCACAAGATACTGACTTTCAACAAATTTCGCGCGAATGGTTAATTGCGAGCTTTAAGCTCAAATACGAGTATAATTTCGAGTGGCTCGGTCGTCCGATAATTCAGTATCCGTTTGATATTCTGGCAATTCAGGAACTAATTTGGACTGTAAAACCGGATTTGATTATCGAAACCGGCATTGCGCACGGCGGCTCCTTAATTTTTTCGGCTTCGATGCTTGAAATTATCGGGCACGGCGAAGTTCTGGGTATTGATATTGACATTCGTGAGCACAATCGAACAGAAATAGAAAATCATCCGATGTATAAGCGAATCAATATGTTACAAGGTTCTTCCGTTTCGGAGGAAATTTTTGAGCGTGTTGAAAAATTTGCAAATGGCAAAGAAAAAATCATGGTGTTTTTGGATTCCAATCATACGCACGAGCATGTGTCGGCGGAACTGAATTTGTATGCCAAGTTGGTTTCCGTAGGTAGCTATGTAGTTGTATTTGATACGTTTGTGGAAGATTTACCGGAAGAATTTTGGAGCGACCGTCCTTGGGGTAAGGGCAACAATCCGAAAACGGCAGTTTGGGAATTTTTAAAATCGAATCCGAATTTTGAAATTGACAAACAAATTGAAAATAAGTTAGTTATCACATCGGCACCCGATGGTTTTTTGAAACGTATTTCTTAAATTATTCGTTCTCTGTTATTTTATACCACTAATTCACTAATTATTAACGAATTAAATGCTAATTAGAATGTAATTCGTGAATTCGCGGTCATAAATGTTTAACCGATAATTCCTTAATTTTGAATAGATTATGGCAGATTTGATTTACAAAGATGAATCGTATAAAATCGTAGGTTTGTGTATGGATGTTCACCGCGAACTTGGGAAAGGTTTTTTGGAAATTGTGTATAAAGATGCGCTTGAATATGAATTTCGCAAAAATGGGATTCCGTATGAACGTGAAAAAGAGTATGTTGTGAATTACAAAGGTATAATTTTGCCTCATAAATTTTATGCAGATTTTGTTGTTTTTGATAAAATTATACTCGAAGCAAAAGCCATTAAAGTATTGACAGATGACCATTTAGCTTTGGTTCTGAATTATTTGAAAGTTTCTCAATTAAAATTGGGTTTACTGATTAATTTTGGCGAATTATCAATGATAAGTAAGCGTGTAGTGCTATAATCGATATATTTGTGGTCAATTTTTTTCAACCACTAATTCACTAATTTTTAACGAATT
>DYSM01000183.1:1408-6029 GCA_020718265.1 Draconibacterium orientale
GATATATTTGTGGTCAATTTTTTTCAACCACTAATTCACTAATTTTTAACGAATTAAATGTTTTTAAGAATATAATTCGTGTATTCGTGGTCATATTTTTTTTCAACCACTAATTCACTAATTTTTAACGAATTAAATGTTTTTAAGAATATAATTCGTGTATTCGTGGTCATATTTTTTTTCAACCACTAATTCACTAATTTTTAACGAATTAAATGATATTTAGAATAAAATTCGTGTATTCGTGGTCATATTTTTTTTCAACCACTAATTCACTAATTTTTAACGAATTAAATGTTTTTAAGAATATAATTCGTGTATTCGTGGTCATATTTTTTTTCAACCACTAATTCACTAATTTTTAACGAATTAAATGATATTTAGAATAAAATTCGTGTATTCGTGGTCATATTTTTTTTCAACCACTAATTCACTAATTTTTAACGAATTGAATGTTTTTAAGAATATAATTCGTGCTTTCGTGGTCATATTTTTTATAACCACTAATACACTAATTTTACGAATATTTGATATGAATGAAAGGAGTTTTGTAACAGTTGGCGTGCCGGTTTACAATGAGGCGAAGTATTTGCGTGAAACTTTGCAATCTGTTGTTAATCAAACTTATAAAGACATTCTTATTTTAGTTTCGGATAATGCTTCAACCGATAATTCGGCTGAAATTGTTGAAGAGTTTGCCAAAAAAGACCTGCGTATTCAACTCATCCGGCAGCCGGAAAATATAGGAGCAACGGAAAATTTTAAATTTTTGATTGACCGAGCCGAAACTGATTTTTTCATGTGGATGGGAGCACACGATTTGCTCTCTGAAACGTATATCGAACAGTGTGTCAATATTTTAGAGGATGACCATAATGCTGTTTTGGCATATCATAAAGCTGTTTTTTTTGAAGAAACTATTTCAAAATTAGGAAAATTGACGTACAGCGAAATTGACACCAAAAATCTATCAACCACATTTCGATTAAATAAAATTATAAACGTAACAGGCTCATGCACAGCAATACACGGAGTATTTCGTACAAAAGTTGCCAAGCAACTTCCGTTTGTAAAAATGATTGGACCCGACCATCTGATGTTGTTTGCAACGGCTGCGCAAGGGCATATCCGTCAAATAGATACGGTTGGTTTTTTCAGACGCGATGTACACAAACACGAAACACTCGACCAACGCCGCCTACGGTATGAACAGTTTAAAATGTTTACAGCAAAGCGTTTTACACCTTCGGCACATTTTGCAAAAGAACATATTCGCTATACATTCAAAATCAAACAATTAAACATTATTTTAAAACTATTTATTTCATTAAATATTATTTTCAGAGTTTTGGGAAATTATTTTATTTTTGAGGTGTTGAAACTCAGGAAAAATAACTAAAAAATGTTTTTATGATGTTTTGTAATCGTTTAACTTGAAATATTGATATTTTGCAAGCTCTAAAATGCAAAAAGTCCGAAGTAATATAAAACTGTTCGGACTTTTTTGCTTACGTTTTGCGAGGATATTATTCGACATCCAAATTGCCGGCAACTTTTTTTACCGACAATTTTGCACGAATTTTCTTTTCAATTTCTTCGGCAAGTTCCACGTTATCAGTCAGAATGGTTTTCAAACCTTCTCGTCCTTGTCCTAGTTTGGTTTCGCCGTAACTGTACCACGAGCCGCTTTTGTTTATGATTTCCAACTCTACGCCAAGGTCTATCACTTCGCCGATACGCGAAATGCCCACGCCGTACATAATGTCGAACTCGGCTTTGCGGAACGGCGGGGCAACTTTGTTTTTCACAACTTTGGCACGCGTGCGGTTCCCGAAAACGTCTTCGCCTTCTTTGAGTTGTCCCACGCGGCGCACGTCCACACGCACGGATGCGTAGAATTTCAGTGCGTTACCGCCCGTTGTTGTTTCCGGGTTTCCGAACATCACACCGATTTTATCGCGCAATTGGTTGATGAAAATCACGCAAGTATTTGTTTTACCGATAATTGCAGTCAATTTTCTCAAAGCCTGAGACATCAAACGCGCCTGAAGTCCCATTTTGGAATCGCCCATTTCGCCTTCAATTTCCGCTTTTGGCGTAAGTGCAGCCACAGAGTCGATAACGATAATGTCCACCGCACCGGAGCGAATCAGGTGGTCCGCAATTTCGAGAGCTTGCTCGCCGTTGTCGGGTTGCGACACTAAAAGTCCTTCCACATCCACGCTCAACGCGCTTGCATACGCCGAGTCGAACGCGTGTTCCGCATCGATGAATGCCGCGATGCCGTCGGCTTTTTGAGCTTCTGCAATGGCGTGCAATGCCAAAGTTGTTTTACCTGACGATTCCGGTCCGTAAATTTCAATCACCCGTCCGCGCGGATAGCCGCCGATTCCGAGCGCAGAGTCCAAACCGATTGAGCCTGAGGATATAAACGCGACATCGGCAACCGAGTCGGCACTCATTTTCATAATTGTGCCCTTGCCATATTCTTTGTCGATTTTGTCGAGTGTTGCTTGCAAGGCTTTCAGCTTATCCGATTTGGGGTCGTTCACTGCGGTTTCATTTTTTTTTGCCATGATATTTTTTTTGATTTTTGATATTAGACATTAGAAATTAGAAACTTGATTTTTATTTTACGCAAAAGTATAACAATTTTCAAAATAACACATTTTCAAAATATTTGATTTTTAATTTTTTAATGCGTTACCCAAATAGTTATACTAAAAATGTGTTAAATTGAAACATAAAACTGAGATAATTCATTCTTAATAAGTGAATTATCTCAGTAATCAGTGTTTGTAAGTAGAGGTGTAAATATTTGATTTCATGTAGATTATAGCTGTTTTTTCAATTGAATGTATTGTCATTCAGTGGTCAAAAAGTAGTCATTCATTGTTTTTTAATTGTTTCAATTGAATTTCCAAAAATACTCGGAACGAAATTTCGCTATATCGTATATAATTTCAACAAGTTATGAGTTTTATTACAGCGACTTATTATGTGAAAATTTTATCTGTATTGAAAATAAAAGTGTACTATTTGTATATTGAATGACAAAATATTTAATTTTAAAAAGGCTGTAATTTGCATTAAATCAATTATTTATACATTTTTTCCTCAAACAGTAACTTCATTTTTAGAAAGTCAATTGAGAAGATGCTTGAGATTCTGTTTGAGTTTATTATTCCGTCGGAATATGGCTCAGCAGAGTCAGCGGTTCGCCTTGTGCCCATGCGTATTGATAAAATCCGTCGTTGCCGATTAGGAATAAGCGTGTGTCAAACGGAATGACATCGTAGGCATGAATGTCCGTAAATTCTTGTAACAAATGTTCCTCAATGCTTAAAGGGTCTGTTGCATCGTACACTTTTAAACCCGCGCTTCCGTCGCACACAAACAGCGTGTTGTTGCGAATGCCTAAGCCATGAGGTTCGGTAAGGAAATACGATTTTTCCAAGCGGGGCGACAGAATATTGCTGATGTTGATGACATCTAATTGATTGCTTCCGCCTCCGCAAACCGTGCCCGCACGCAGTGTAACATACGCATAATCGCCTTCAACGGCAACAGGGTCGCAGCTTTGAATGTGTTCAAATGCCGAAATTTGTTGCGGATTCGAGGGTGTATCGAGGCTGTAAACCACCATACCGGTTTGTGTGCCCGAAAATAAGTTGCCTTCGTGCACGAATAAGGTCTCGGAAACGCGTCCGGTGTTCATTTCCGATTGTAAAACAGGCACTTCCGAAGCAATGCTGTATGTTTTTATCACAGAATTGTGCAGCAAATACAGCATATTTTCATACTGCGCAAATCGTGCCATGGAGCCGCCTGTACCCGAGCCGCTGTCTCCGCCGTCGTTTAGGGCTTCTTCATAATCAACATCTTCTGCCTTCAAAATAGATCCTGTCCAAGAGTATTCATTTTCCTGACGGACAGTTTCAATCGTCCAACCGTTCACAACGCCTTGCGATTCGTCAATATTAGCGAGCGGAAAATCGGTATCGTATTCTCGTATCGCATACGGAAACACATTCTCAAGTCGGTGTATTTCCGAAATATTTTCCAAATCACTGATATTCAATACAACCAAATCCACATAGCTGTCGGCATACATGCGGTTGTTTTTGATTTCAATATCCACATTGCCCGGTATTTCTATAAATTTGATATTCAGCGGATTAGTTGGGTTGGAGTTGTCGATGACATGCACACCTTCAAAAGCCTCATTTATGAAAATATAATTGTTGTAGAAATAAATTTTGCCCGTGTTTTTCAAGGTTCTGCTGTCTGAGGCTTTCACGGATGACCGCAATTTCTCATAACTCATGTAAACCGGCTTATTTGCCATAAATGTATGCGTTTCACGCACGGTGTCGATGCACGAAACTTGTCCGAAGAGCAGCACTGCCAATATTGTTACGAATCCGAGGAATGAGATTGTTTTCATTTGAAATGCAAATTATGATTTATTCTGATACAAGATACACACAATCTGTTTAGTTGCAAAATAATTTGATTGTTTTTTGCCCCAAATTTAAGAAAATTTTAGTTTAGATACGCTGACAGAAATCGGACTTCAGACATAAATTACTTAAACAGTGCTTGTAAGAAAACTCATAAC
>DYSM01000623.1 GCA_020718265.1 Draconibacterium orientale
CATTAACCATTACTTAGTATGAAAGCTTACGTATTTCCCGGGCAGGGAGCACAATTTGTAGGAATGGGTTCAGATTTATATCAAAAATCTGAAGAAGCAAAGCAATTATTCGAACGAGCCAACGAAATACTCAGATTTCGCATCACCGACCTCATGTTTTCCGGAACTGATGAAGATTTGCGACAAACCAAAGTAACTCAACCTGCAATATTTCTGCATTCAGTCATATTAGCCAAAACTTTGGGCAGCGAATTTCAGCCCGAAATGGCAGCCGGTCATTCGCTCGGCGAATTTTCGGCACTCGTTGCCTGTGGTGCACTTTCGTTCGACGATGGCTTGAAACTCGTTTCACAGCGAGCCACGGCAATGCAAAACGCCTGCGAAATGCAGGAATCGACTATGGCGGCTATTCTCGGCATGGAAGATGCCGATGTGGAACGAATCTGTGCAGAAATTGATGAAGTGGTCGT
Source organism: Draconibacterium orientale (assembly GCA_020718265.1). Lineage (GTDB taxonomy): Bacteria > Bacteroidota > Bacteroidia > Bacteroidales > JAADGE01 > DYOJ01. The sequence goes on from DYSM01000623.1 coordinate 471, forward strand.
TCCTGCAAATTACAACAGTCCGGGACAAATCGTTATTTCAGGTTCTATTGCCGGAATCGACATCGCAATAGAAAAATTGACTGCCGCCGGGGCGAAACGTGCCTTGAAACTTAGTGTCGGTGGAGCGTTTCATTCGCCCCTGATGGAACCTGCACGCGAAAATTTAGCAAAAGCAATAGAAAATACTTCGTTTAGAAAACCCATTTGTCCGATTTATCAAAATGTTTCGGCAAAACCCGAAACAGAACCCGAACGCATCAAGAAAAATTTAATTGACCAGCTTACTGCTCCCGTTCGATGGACGCAAACTGTTGTGAATATGCTTGCCAACGGTGCTTCGGAATTTACAGAAGTAGGACCCGGAAATGTTTTACAAGGTTTAATAAAAAAAGTTGACCGCAAAATTCCAATAAAAAGTGCTTAAACAATCGGCACTTCAAATACAGCCTTACCAAAGATTATTGACCGGCTTAGACGTGGATTAATATGTGTCTATCCATTAATTATCAAATGGAACACGGATAATAACTGATAAAAATCTTTGTTA
>DYSM01000624.1 GCA_020718265.1 Draconibacterium orientale
GTTTGCGTTACCCGCGCTGGGGCGGGCGGCGGAACGCCGTCCGACTGGAAAAAGGATAAGGCGTAGAAAAAGGCTTGGAATCGCGCCAGAATCCCCAGCGTCGGGTGCACGCTTTGTTAGCCTGCGATTTTGGAATGTTACCACTGCTTTCAAAAGACGGTTTTAATAATTTTCATTGTGCCAGCAATTAACTCGTCAACTTGTTCTTGTGTGGGTTCAACTTTTTTGTCATGGTCGCATAAATTTCGAATATCACCCAAGTGTTGCACGAATCTCCATTGCACAATGTCAATAACATCTGATTCTTTTAGGGCATTATTCAAATCAGCAATGCCAGGATTTTTCTTTGTGATTTTTACGCCATGATTTTCACACACTTGCCCAAGATGTCGTTCAAGAACAACGCCAGAAAGAGCACCCGCTGCGCGCGCAAACTTGTGCTTACTTAATTCCTTTGCGGCTTCTAGATCTGAGTCAAATAAATCTGCTTGAACTAACTGTCGAATATCAAAAAGCGAACTTTCAAATCGTGCCTTTACTGAATCCAAAATTGCTAACTGTTGTCGAAAATGAGGTATTGCTGCTTCGGGTTCCACTATTTTTTCTTGTGTGGATATACGAGTGATGTATAAGCCTTGCAAATAATCTTCAATCCTGTACGATTCGAACGATACTTCCTTTCTCCCTTTAGGCTTTTCGTAATATCGGATAAAGTCTGCCAGTCGCTCAGGAAGGAGTTGTTTTATCAAAACCTGTGCTTCCGAATACCACACTTGATATTTTTCTTTGAAAGATGGGATGTCGGATAAAATCTTGTCCGCTTTTTCACCATACTGCTCTTTTATATGTTTTTTTACATTTTTTGGAAAACACTCCATTTGCATTGCTATATGGAGTTTGTTTCCTTTTGAAATCAACGTATCAAGGTCGTTCTTATAACGGTCTAAATTTGTCGTCATTCTTCTCCCTTGAGTTTTACTTATGTGCCAGCAGGCTAACGGTTTGCGTTACCTGCG
>DYSM01000625.1 GCA_020718265.1 Draconibacterium orientale
ATTATCCATTATCCATTGTCAATTATCCATTGTCCATTATTTTTCCAATGCTGTAATTTTGTTTATTCGTGTCCAATGTCGTCCGCCTTCAAAGCGAGTTTCGAGCCAGAGTTTTGCCATTGTACAAAGCTCTGCCGATGAATGTTGGGCTGTGCCCATAGTTAAAACGTTCGCGTTGTTATGCTGGCGACTGTTGATTATTGTTTTATCACTCCAACAAAGTGCGGCTCGAATTCCTTTTATTTTATTGCAAGCCATTGATGAACCGATTCCGGCAGCATCTAACATTATACCGCGTTCACAATCGCCGTTTGTAACTTTTTTTGCAACTACCGCCGCAAAATCAGGATAATCGACTTTATCGACATTATTTTTTGTCCCCACGTCGGTTACTTTATATCCGATATTGGTTAGATACGTTTTTAGTATTTCTTTTGCATCGAAAGAACCGTGATCGGCACCTATTGCAATCCGTTTTACTGTATCTTGTATGTTCGTTGATTCGCTCATTATTTGATATTGATTCAATTTTATACTGATATTTTATCTACAATACCGACAATCACCAATTTAACGGTTAATGAATCCGGTTCGTTCAGAATCGAACGCGAGGAGCCGCCTTCGTCCATCGTCAGCACGATGTCGCCGATACCGGCTTGTGCGGCATCAACGGCGAGATACGATTTTCCGTAGGATTTCCCTTCCGGGTCAATCGGCTGAACAATAAGAATCTTTTTCGATTCGTAACCTTTTTCTTTGATTTCGGAGACTACGTTTCCGATAACTTTTCCTAATATCATTTCGAGCCCTCCAAAGTGATGTTATCTATAATTCCCATAACGGCGGCATCGCACGGATTTTGAAGTGTTTCCAAAACACGTCCGCCTTCGCGGCTGGTTTCGTAATAAACGATTTCGCCGGTTCCGCATCGAATCATATCCAAAGCAACAAATGCCTCGCCTTCCGGTTTTAGATTTTCATTCAAAGGCAATACTAAAAGAAATTTTAATCCTT
>DYSM01000184.1:0-3401 GCA_020718265.1 Draconibacterium orientale
ATCTCAAATCTCAAATCTCAAATCTCAAATCTCAAATCTCAAATCTCACATCTCAAATCTCAAATCTCAAATCTCAAATCTCAAATCTCAAATCTCAAATCTCAAATTTCAAATCTCAAATTTCAAATTTCAAATCTCAAATCTCAAATCTCAAATCTCAAATTTCAAATCTCAAATTTCAAATCTCAAATCTCAAATTTCAAATCTCAAATTTCAAATCTCAAATCTCACATCTCAAATCTCAAATCTCACATCTCAAATCTCAAATCTCACATCTCAAATTTCAAATCTCACATCTCAAATTTCAAATCTCAAATCCCAAATTTCAAATCTCAAATCTCAAATTTCAAATCTCAAATTTCAAATCTCAAATCTCAAATCTCAAATCTCAAATCTCAAATCTCAAATCTCAAATCTCAAAAAAATATGAGTTTAGTCGCAAGTTTTCAGTATTGGTTTTTTACAATTTTTATGCAATTCATGCCGCTCAGCGAGGTTGAGCCCGGCAGCACATTCACATATTCGGTTTCGCCCGATTTTCCGCCCGTTATCATTACCGTGCAAGATGTTGTGTTTGAAGACGAACAAAACATGCGTTGGATTTTGGACATCAAATACGATTCCGACAGTTTTACAGAAACACACACGGCAATTTTAGCACACACGCCTAAGGATAAGTTACACATTATCAGCTATAAAGAAGACGGTAGAGAAATGCTCGACAGGGGACAAAAAGTGCATTTGCCCAAACGCGGAGCCGGAATTATTGTGAGCACCGATGAAACCTATATTTTAAAACAAAAACAATCTTACGAAACCGAAATTGACACCGAAGACGGCGCTGTAAAATGCAACAAACAAGGCTTTGCATCCGAAGACGGCGTGAAAGCCGAAGTGTTTCACGACAACCTGTTCGGGTTGATTCGAGTGAGCCTAAAAATACCTGAAACAGAGGGCTATATAGAATTTACCAGACAAAAATAATGTGGCGTAAAGCTGTTTTTCTGCCGATTTTTCTTTGGAATTGGGTTGTTTTGCAATCTCAAAATTTGCCCGATTTTAAGGTGATTTTTGAAGACGAATACGCTGAAGCCGAAGCATTTTTTAAGGAAAACAGCGTTACAATCAATTATTTATGTGAAAAATTCGGAGCTGACAAAAAATTGTCCTGCGCCATCGTTTTTCCGGAGCGCGTGCGGTATTCCGCTATACGAAACTATGCCGAGAATTTATCGCTCGAAGTGCTTTATGTCGAATACGGTTCGGCGATTGATTTTTCCGTCGGTCCGTTTCAAATGAAACCTTCGTTTGCCGAAAAAGTTGAAAAAATTATCGCAGTAAATAGTTTATTATCAGCAAAATACGCTGCACTCTTGCCTGTTGAAACTTCCGAAACCGACATCCGACAAAAACGCATCGAACGGCTCGGAAAATTGAGCACGCAACTGCTGTATCTATTTGCTTTTCAAGAAATTACGGCTGCACGATTCAATCTGACCGACTTATTGAAAATCGAACTTGTGCGTTTTTTTGCTTCAGCTTATAATTTTTCGTTTGAAGCCACAAAAGCTGAAATTCTGAAAGCTCAAAATTTCAGCTTTTTTCCTTATGGCTCAGCCTATCTTGGCGAACAATATCGGTATGTTGATGTTGCAGAATACTATTATAGAAGACTTTAGAATAGATTTTTGTAATATTTTACGGTAAGCGTCTGCCTTTTGCGGTAATGTAAAGATTATACCAATCTTCGTGCGAAAGTTCTGTGCTTAAAGCTTTTGCACAATTTCGGATTCTGTCCGGGTTTACAGTGCCGATAATCGGACTCATACGCACAGGAAGTTTCAGCAACCAAGCCAACAACACGGCTTCGGGCGTGGTTTGGTATTTTTCACATAATTCACGCAAAAATTGTTTGGTATTTTCAACCTCCGCAATTCCGGAATTTTCGTCAAATTTCGAGTACAAACCTTTTGCGAGCGGACTCCACGCCTGAATCTCAATTTCATGCGTTTGTGCGTATTCCAAGAATCCGGAAATTGAATTGGGTTGAAAATCAGTCGATTTATTTGCAAAAAAAGCCTCATCAATCAACATCGTATGGTTTAAACTGAATTGCAATTGATTTGCCGATACCGGAAATTCACAGTTTTTTCGTATCAAATCCAGTTGCGCCGCCGACATGTTGCTTACACCAAATTCGAGCACTAAGCCTTTGTTTCCCAAGTTGTTAAACATTTCAGCAACTGTTTCAAAACTTGTCAAAACATCGGGGCGATGCAGCAGAAACATGTCCAAATATTCAATATTTAGATTTTTCAGTGAATTAAAAACTTGATTTTCAATATATTCAGCCGAAGCATTGTAGAAATTAGAACCGCCTCGCGCACCGTGCAAAACAATTCCGGCTTTGGATTGAATTTTTATTTTTTCGCGCAATTCCGGCTTGTGTTTCAAAATCCGACCGAAAACCGCTTCCGCTTTTCCGAACGCATAAATATCGGCATGGTCAAACGTGTTGATACCGCATTCAAGCGCAGTTTCAACGGCGATTTGTGCTTTTTTTTCGTCGTCTGCGGAAATTGGATTTTGGTTCCAACCGCCGCCGAGATTCATGCAACCGTAAATGAGTTTACGCTCAAATTTTTTGTCAGATTTTTGGCTCATAACGCTGTAATTAAACAAAAAGTAAATTTTTTTTTCGGTCCGAACCGATTTTTTCGCCAATCAAATTTGAAATATCCACAACCGCACCATGTTCGATGAAAATATCGTAAAATTTGCGTTGATTATTGCCCCAATAAATCATAGCACAAGCCATCGGCGCACCTTTTCCCGTGTCTTTTCCGTTTTCTAAAAATCGTAATCTGGTATCGTATAAAAAGCAAATTGATTTGGCTTTTGTAAAAACATATTTTTTCCAATGCGCGGTATTTGCAGCTATCGGAACAAGCGCAAGCACTTCCGAATTAAATTCTTCATTGGCAAAAGCACATTTCGCAAACCAATTTTTTATTGTTGTACCTCGCTCTTTATCAATTCCATAAGGCGGATTTACGTAAATAGTAGGAAAATTCCAGCTTTCTATTAAACCGTCGTGTTGCGGTAAACGATATTCTGTTTCGGCACAAACAACCGAATATTCGTTCGAGCAAGGGTCTAATGCAATTTTTCCGCCAAAAACTTGTTTTACGGCGTGAACGTATTTGTGCGGTGTCCCCCAACTCTGACTCAGTGTATTGATACTTCTGCCTGCGCTCATAGTAAAATATTTTTCCAATCCTTGTTTTTCAACTCATCCAACTCAGCTCGTAAAATCGTCAATGTTTTTCTGCTTGGAGAAATAATGTTAAACCAACTTTCTACGGTTTTGATGTTTTCTCTAAAATAATTGAGAAGAATTC
>DYSM01000184.1:3501-5969 GCA_020718265.1 Draconibacterium orientale
ATTCAGCAAGTCCACGCTCTATCGAAATTTGATTATTAAGCCCCCAAGTTTTCAGAAGATAATACGTAATAATTTCGACCAAAGTTCCCAATGCCCTGCCGGAAGCCTTTTTAGGGTCTTTGGTGTGGTTGAACACGTTTTCAGCTAAAACTTTTTGTAATTTATCTACTGATTCGTATGCCATGATTGCATTTTAAGAAGATTTTATATTGAATATTTACAGAAATGCAAAAAAAAACAACACTTTTCTTCACAAAGCTACAAAGTAAACTATTCCGAATCAATCAAACAAATAAAGAATTTTATTAAATTTACAATACACACGCAAAGTGGTTAGGCTTTACGTGTGTAGAGTTTATGAAACACAAAAGCTATTTTCCTAATTCATAAATAGTTACCGATTTTGCCGGCACGGTAAACGATTTCAAATCCGATTGTTTTTTTCCGGTTTCAATGTTTGTTGCCGATTTGTAATTTTTCAAAATTTCATTGAAACGTGTGCCGTCGAATTTGCGTTCTTCGATGTTGTGATTGTTCACAACTACCATAACAGCAGAGGTTTCCGTGTATCGAAAATAGACATAAACTGAATTTTCGGGCACAAAATGCAAGAATTTTCCGGTTTGGACTGCCGTGTTGGTTTTACGCCAATTCCCAAGTCTTTTGGTATATTCAAAAACTTCTTTTTCAGTGTCTTTCATGCCTTTTTGCTCAAAAACATTGACGGCATCGCCTGCCCAACCGCCGGGAAAATCTTTACGAATTGCGCCGTGTCCGTCGTGTTCCCAACCTGAAGAATGATATTCGGTTCCGTAATACCAAACGGGTATTCCTCTGGCTGTGAGTAAGATAGCGATACCCATTTTAAAACTTTTTACATTTTCTTTCATTACGGAAAAAATCCGATTGATGTCGTGGTTGTCCAAAAACGTAACATTATTGTAAGCATTTCCGTATAAAAAATCTTGCGCAAACGTGTAGTAAAACCGCGCTGTGCCTACTTTCCATCCGTCTTCTTCGTTGAACGCATCTTCAAAGGCATAGCGCAGCGGAAAATCGGTAACACAGTCAAGATGAGAATTATACGAACCTGCAACAGGCGAATTTCCGGAGAAATATGCTGTAAACGGAATGTAAGCCATCCAAGTTTCGCCAAGCAGAGTGATGTCCGGAAATTCGTCCTTGATTCGCGTTGCCCACGCCGCCATGAAATCCGGATACGGATACGCCTGTGTGTCCATGCGAATGCCATCGAGTTTTGAAAGTTCTGTCCACCAGATACTGTTCTGTATCAGATAGTTAGCCATGAGCGGATTGTGTTGGTTCAGGTCGGGCATATTTTCGACAAACCAACCGGAACTGAAACGAAATTTGTCGGATTCGGACGCATAAGGGTCGGCAATCACTTCGGCGCGGTAGGAGGTTTTGAAATCTTTCGACGTGTTAATCCAATCGTCCGACGGCAAATCGCGCATCCACCAATGGTCTGTGGCACAGTGGTTAAAGACCATATCTTGAATGAATTTCAAATCGCGTGCGTGCATGTCGTCCACGAGTTTGAGCAATTCGGCTTGGGTTCCGAAACGCGGATCGACTTTGTAAAAATCCGTTGCACCGTAACCGTGATAGGCATAAATCGGAATGTCATTTTCAACCATCGGATTGAACCAAATCGCAGTCATACCAAGGCTTTGAATATAATCTAAATGCTGCGAAATGCCTTTTATGTCGCCGCCGTGTCGTCCGTCGGCGTTTGCACGGTCTGTGGTTTGGCGTACGCCGGGGAAATTGTCGTTTGCCGGGTCGCCGTTCGCAAAACGGTCCGGCATAAGGAGATACACAAGGTCTGCGGGAGAAAATCCACGTTTTTGCAGTGTTCGATTTTCCAAACGATAAGTGTATTTTGCTTTCTCTTTTCCTGCAAGTTGGAACGAAATATCGAACGAACCGGCTGTGGCTGTCGGCAAAATTTCCAAATCCAGAAAAACATAGTTTGGATTTTTTACGCGCGTAGAGCTGATGTAACGCACTTTGTCCGAGTTAATTACAACATCGGTTTTTGCAATATTTTCGCCGTAAATGAGCAATTGCACATTCGGATTTTTCATACCGACCCACCAATTTGGCGGCTCTACGCGCGAAAGTCCGATTTTTTGTGCAAATAGGAATATCGCCGGAGCGAGCAGCAGAAGTGTCAGAATACTTTTTTTCATGAACTTATATTTTTGAAACTTGAAACTTAAAACTTGAAATTTGAAATATGAAATTTGATATTGGAAACTTGAAATTTGATATTTGAAATTATTAGAAATTCCTAATTCTAAATTCCTAATTTCTAATTCAAAATTTGAGTTTATTGCAAATCTAATTAAATTTTAAAAATAACGTTCTAAAAAAAGTTTTGAAACATAATTGAGTTCAGTATAAAAAGTCATAAAGTTGAAAGTTTGTAAAGTTAAATTACTGAT
>DYSM01000010.1 GCA_020718265.1 Draconibacterium orientale
CTGCCTTGCGAACTAAAATAATAACGAGCAACGTAAAACGCCTGCTAAAATTGGAAATTCGGACTTGGCAATTTAGTTTAGCAATTCGGACTTTTTAGAATTGAGTTTCCAAAAATAGAAATCGCAAATAAATACAACACAGACACCAACGGTATAACAAACAACATCCGACCACAAAAATCCATGTCTTAAAACGAGCGAACCTAAGGTTGAGCCTCTTACATTGTCAATCCAAACGGCATGATACAACCGGCTTAGTTCTATGGAATATGAGAAAAGAAGCGCGATAACTGCACTTTTTTGGGGTTTAATTTTCGGAAATAAAAAAACAAGAATAAGGTAAGCTGTTGAAGCCCAAAGTGTATCGCCTCCAAATTTCGCAGTAAAATCGGGAAACATTTGCGGCATTTTGTGTGTGGCTAAACCTATTGCAATTACAATAACCATAGCCCCGAGAACAAACAGCCTGTTTCGTTTTTGTATCTTAGTTTGTTGTATTAATGCTTATCAAAATGGTTGTTCCGATTTGTGTATCACTCTGAATATCAATTGTTCCGTTCAGAGATTTCAGCCTGTTTTTCATGTTGTAAAGTCCGTGCCCTGTTTTTTGTGCAAGCACGGAATCTACATCGAAACCTATACCGTTGTCTCGATAAATGAGGTTCAGACGTTTTTCGTAAAGTGTGATTTCAATGTCGGCATGTGTAGCATCTGCATATTTTATGGTATTGTTAATGCATTCAGCCACAATTCTATAGATAGTTGTTTCGATATGATTTCCAAGTTTCCGTGTAACATTGTGATTGATTGAGATTTCGATATCGGATGTTTCCGTTACGCGGTCGGCAAATGATTTTATGGCAGAAATTAAACCGAAATTTTGCAAGACGTGTGGGCTAAGGTTGTTTGAAATTTCACGAACGCTTCTAATTGCTTCGTTTACAGTGTTTTCGGCTTGTTGTATGAGTTGCGCTTTGTCGAATTTTGCATCTGCTTTTGCAATCCATTGCGTGTAAAGTTTTATTGTAGAAAGTAAGGGACCGATACCGTCGTGCAAATCTTGTGCAAAACGGCTGCGTTCTTTTTCTTCTGTTTCTATAATCGTTTGAAGCAGATGTTGTTGGCGTGTTTTTTCCGAAGTAACATCGCGTATTACGATTAAAATTTCGGGTTTTTGAGTGTTATTTATCAATTTGGCACTAAGTTCGGATAAATGCAAAATGTTTTTGGAATCAATGTATTGATGCTCTCCAAAATATTCAATATTTTTAAGACAAGTGTTTAAAATTTTGAAATAATCTGCCGAATCAGAGTTAAATATATCCGAAATATCATGGTCGATAAGGTTTTCGTACGTGCGTTCGCTTGCTTTAAGTGCGGAGCGGTTTGCATCAATGATAATTCCGTTTTCATTGATAATGAACAGATTGTGATTATCACTGTCGAAAATAGTTTGGAATTTGCTCTCGCTTTCTCTAAGTTGTGAGCCTATCATCTTTCGCTCGGTAATGTCCATTGCTATACCGTTTATGAAACCGGATTTGTCATACTCGCCTATATTTCTGTCGTATAACCAACGCCAATCGCCATTTTTGTGTTTAATACGGTACACTATTTCAAAATCTTCGCCTTTCATGTGTTTTTCAACAGCTGTTTGCACAACGGGTACGTCATCCGGATGTATTGAATCTATCCAAATTGTTGGATTTGAGAGTAAATATTCTGAAGAATATCCAAAAATGTCTTGCACTTTAGACGAATAATATACTCCGCCAAATCCGTATTTGAACTGATAAACAGCGTAAGGCGATTTCTCTACTAAGGTCCGATATTTGTCTTCGGCTACTCTAAGTTCTTGTTCTGCAACAACTTGCGAACTCACTTCAATTTGGCTTCCCCAAATACCGATTAAAATGGTATTGCTAATAACGCCGAACATGGATATTTTGAACCATTTTTTTTTATCTGCCGGTTGAACTTCCAGAAAGAAATTTTCGAGTTTAAAATTGTTTAGTATAAAAGCATTTATTAATTTTTCGGCGGCATTTTGTCCGTAAAGCTTCGTGAAACTTTTACCGATAACGGACATTTTCTCCGGGTTTTCAATGGAACGTAAAAATACGGAATTACACTCGGCAAGAAATGTTCTGTGCAAAAGTTTGTTCGATTTGTCCGTTGCAGGTGTGTCGGGCATGATTGCCGGCGAAATTTCAAAACGAAAAACACCTTCAAAACCTTTTTCGATAAAATAGCGGTAACGTTCGGAGCTGCGAATTAGTTTTTTTTCAGTTTCTTTGAGCTGTGTAATGTCATCCAAAACGACCAATACTGCCGGCGGATTGTATTCGGGCACATACATTGTTGTTATGAGAACATAGAGTTGGTGCGTTTTGCTTGCTCTATGAATGTTGAGAATGCCGTGCTTTTTAGTTTGTCCCGTTTGTGTCGTAAACGTTTGATTTACAGAGTTCCGAAGATCGCAGTTCGGGCACGATGCGCCATAACCGCACCCTCTTTTATCATCCCGGGTATGAACACAATTAATAACATCGCCGCCGCGCAAACCAAGCACCTGACTGTTTTCTTTTCCGATAATTTCAAGTCCTGTTTTATTGATTCGTATGACTTCTCCTTTTTCGTTTACCAAAAGCATCAATGAAGTGGCATTGTCGAAGAAAAATTGCAGTTCGCGCTCCTTTACTTCTATTTTTTTGCGCGCATTTACTTCATTGGAAATATCGTGCCCTTCGACAAGTAACGATGTTATTTTATTGTTTTCAAATATGGGTTTTACGGTAATATCAATCTCAGTTATAGTGCTTGTTATTGTTGTATAAGATAGTGTAAATCTGCTAATTATGCCTAACGAGGCGTTCCGAATCGCTTGTTCGGCTGTCAATCGGTCGGCTTCGGAATGTTTCCAAAAATTTGTGTCTGAAAATTGTTTGCGTTGTATATTTTTAAGTGTTTCGCCCAACAAATCTAATGCAGCATTATTAATATCTAAAATATGACCGTTTGTATCTAAAAGAACGGAGAATTGGTAGGTTTGATTGAAAAAAGCAGCTAAACTCAAACCGGTATGTTCTAATTGTCGGCGACGTTTTTGTATGATTTTAAAAAATAGAAATGCTGTGAGAAGTAAAAAACTCGTGTCAAAAATTATATGTTTTACAAAAAGGCTTGTGCCGGGCAAAAACGTCTGCGCAACGTTCGGCGACATGACCACCCAAAGCAACGTCATTACAATGTATATGAAAACGAACGAATATTCTTCTTTTATTTTGACTATTTTCATACAAAATCCGTATTTTCGCAAGATACAAAACTATCTTTATCAAGTGCTTCTTTCCGTTTATTTATTTTAAAAATTTTGAAATATCTCAATGTTGTATATTGATATTCACACACATAAAATAAAATGTGCTCAAAACCCAAGTCTTTCGGTCTTGAATGTTTTTCCTGCCGATATTTCTTCTGTTTCAAAATCGAAGTTTGTAACGCTCGGCATACATCCTTGGTATATTTCCGAAGCGGAAGCGAACTTAAAAACGTTGTCTGAATACGTCTTTTTGCCAAATGTTATTGCCGTAGGGGAAACCGGACTTGATAAATTGAGACCTGATTTTGAAAAACAGATTGATGTATTTCGCGCACACATACGCATTGCACAACAAGTCCACAAGCCGCTTATCATTCATTGTGTGCGTGCATATCAGGACGTTACCGAGTTACTTTTGTCAGAAAAATTTGAACTCCCTGTGATTTTTCATTGGTTTTCCGGAAGTCCGCAACTTGCAAAACAACTCACGGATAAAGGTTGGTTTCTGTCGTTTGGGCAATCGCTTTTTGATTTGGAATCAAAAACAGTTCGGGCGTTCAAGGCTGTGCCGCTCGAATTTATTTTTTTTGAAACCGATGATTCTGATTATGAGATTTCTGAAATTTATGAGCAAGCTGCTTTTTTGCGAAATTGTACAGCCGAAAATCTTTCCGATTCAATTTCCAAAAACTTCCAACTTTTTTTTCAACGCTAATTAGTGCTTGTAAGAAAACTCTTAACTCGTTGAACGACTTTAAAATATAATAAAATTTCAGCTTGAATGTTTTTGGAAATCCGATTGAAATTCCGTAGAAATTCAATTGAAGAGACCACTCCGATAAGCCGCTTAGCGGTTATTCTTGAAAAATCGCATATTGATATTCAGATACTTATAAAACCGCTTAGCGGCTAAAAACACTTCTCGGAGCGGACTCATTGAAGCGGAATAAAAAACAAAGAATGACTACTTTTTGACCATTCTATGACTACTAAATGACAAAGCATTCGATTGAAAAAATGGCAATAAAACTCAGAATTTCAAATATTTACCGGTTTTCTTACAAACTCTGATTACCAAAACATTAAAAACGGCAATGCCCCGAAAAACATTCCGGTCAGCGTGCCGACGAGCACTTCTTTCGGAGTGTGCGCATTTAGTTGCAAGCGCGCCGTGCCGACTAATCCGATACAAAGTGCAGAAATTACTACGAAATACGCTGTTTCTAAGTTGTTTATATATAGAAAAAAAACAATGTATGTAACCATTCCGCTGATTCCGGAGGTGTGAGCACTTGCTTTTATCCAAAAATTAGCAACGAATTGCGCAATAAGTCCGCCGCCGCCCAGAAACAAAAATAACATCACAAAACGCGGAACCGGCGACGAAAATGTTAAAAACAACCAAATTGTGCCGATATAAAAAACCAACAAAACCATGTAAGGCAGCGGACGTTCTTTGCGTGTACTCATACTTAAGTTGCTGATAATGCGCAAATTGTAAAACAACAAAAAAATAAGCATCGGAGCCAAAAATGTGCTCAAGAAAACAATAAGCACGATTGCTTTTTTGATTTCATAAGACAATGCTGTCAAATACGTCGGATACGAGAACATGAGCAACACGCCCACTGTCGGCATAATGAGCGGATGCAAAACTCCGGAAATTATTTTTGCAATGATTCTTGGCATGTTTTAGAGTTCTTTGCGTAAGCGTGCAACCAAAATGTCCAACTGTTCGCGGTATTTTGCAACCGTTCGGCGTGCAATCAGGTAGCCTTTTTCTTGTAAAATTTGCGCCAATCGCTCATCGGTCAGCGGACGGCGTTTGTCTTCATTATCAATACATTCCTGTAAAATACGTTTGATTTCGCGTGTCGAAACGGTGTCGCCGTCCTGCGTTTCCATGCCTTCGGAAAAGAAATATTTTAGCGGAAAAATTCCGAAATGTGTTTGAATGTATTTGCTGTTCGCCACGCGCGAAATGGTTGAAATATCCAACTGTGTTCGGTCGGCTATATCTTTGAGAATCATTGGTCTAAGCTCGGTTTCATCGCCGTCTTTGAAATATTCGCGCTGATAGTCCACAATAGATTCCATGGTTTGCAGCAAGGTGTTTTGGCGTTGCTTTATGGCATCGATGAACCATTTTGCTGAATCCAATTTCTGTTTAACAAACGCAATCGCATTTTTTTCCTCGCGTGAAGGTCGGTCACCGGTTTCCTGATAGCCTTTGAGCATTTCGGCGTACGTTCTGCTGACGCGCAAATCGGGAACATTTCCGGCGTTCAGACTTACAACAGGTTCGCCTTCAATAATTTCCAGCACAAAATCCGGTGTAATTTCTTGCGAAGTTTGACTCAATTGTCCCGAATACAGCGTGCCCGGTTTGGGCGAAAGTTTCAGAATCAATTCAACGACATGTTTCAGCTTATCTTCCGACATGTTCATGCGTTGAGTAATTTTGGTAAAATGTTTCTTTGAAAATTCTTCAAAATATTCATCCAAAACCTTGTAAGCAATCTTTAGAAGTTCCTTATTTTCAGGACTATCTTCCAATTTTCGTTCAATCTGAATCATCAAACATTCTCGCAAATCTGTCGTGCCGATGCCCGGCGGGTCGAACCGTTGAATAACTTTGAGCAGATATTTTAGCTCTGCCTCCGTGGCGTTTACGTTTGCTTTCAGTGCCAAATCGTCCGAAATTGATTCCAATTCGCGTCGCAAATAGCCGCTGTCGTCAATATTGCCGATAATGTAAAGTGCAATTTTAAATTGAAGTTCGTTAAGTTTTTGTAATCCAAGTTGTTGAACCAAGTGTTCGTGCAACGAAATACCTTCGGAATACGGCACATCGGTAACTTTGTCGTCTTTGGAATAATTGTTTACGTGCAATTTATAGCCGTTCAATTCGCTTTCGTTTATATATTCTTCTGCCGAAAAATCGTCGCGCGAATAATCATCTGTCGTAAAATCGTCGGAAAAATCGTTGTTGTCGTAATCTTCTTCTTTGTGCTCATCGCTGCCGGAAGGTTCATCTTCCGCAGTTCGACCTTCTTCCAAAATCGGATTTTCTTCCAATTCTCGCTTGATGCGCTGCTCAAGTTGCAAGGTTGGCAACTCCAGAAGTTTTATGAGTTGTATCTGCTGTGGAGACAACTTCTGGAGTAACTTTTGTTGAAGATTTTGCTTGAGCATATTACGAAATTATTTCGAGCAAATATAATAATAAAAATTGTTTGGCACGATTTTTATTAGTTTTTTTTTGTAAAGTTTACAGAACACGCACAAACGCCTATCGCTCTTTGTATTGCGCTTCGTAATATTTTTCGTATTCGCCCGACAAAATATTGTCCATCCATGCCTGATTTGCTAAATACCAATCAACGGTTTTTTCCAAACCTTGCTCAAAATTTACCGACGGTTTCCAGCCTAATTCGTTTTGGATTTTTGATGAATCAATTGCATAACGCATATCGTGTCCGGCGCGGTCGGTTACATACGTGATAAGTTTTTCCGATTCGCCTGCTTCGCGTCCGAGCTTTGTGTCCATAATTTGGCATAATTTTTTTACCAATTCAATGTTTTTCCACTCGTTGCTTCCGCCAATGTTATAAGTGTCGCCGTTTTTTCCGTTATGAAAAACCAAATCTATCGCAGCCGCGTGGTCTTCCACATACAACCAATCGCGAATGTTCAAGCCTTTGCCGTAAACCGGAAGTGCTTTTTTTGTTTTTATATTATTAATTACCAACGGAATAAGTTTTTCCGGAAATTGATTCGGACCGTAATTATTTGAGCAATTCGTAATCACAACAGGCATTTTATACGTGTGATGGTAAGCGCGCACCAAGTGATCGGAGCTTGCTTTGGATGACGAATACGGGCTGCGCGGATCATACGCCGTCGATTCGGTAAAATAACCTGTGTCGCCGAGCGAACCGTACACTTCATCGGTCGAAATATGATAAAAACGTTTGCCTTCAAGTTTGTCTTTCCATTGATTTCGTGCCAAATTCAACAAATTTACCGTTCCTAAAATATTGGTTTCGATAAACGCGCCCGGGTTGCTAATCGACCTGTCCACATGCGATTCCGCTGCAAGGTGTATAATACCGTCGAATTCAACAAGGTCGAAAAATTTCGATAATGAAAACGTATCGCAAATATTTAATTTTACGAATGTGTAATTACTTCTGCCTTCAATATCCGATAAATTTTCGAGATTTCCGGCATACGTCAACGTATCTAAATTGTAAATGTGATAGTTCGGATATTTATTGACGAACAAGCGCACAACGTGTGAACCGATAAACCCTGCACCGCCTGTGATAAGAATATTTTTTGAAGCATTCATGTTGAAAAAGCAATTTTGAGTGATGCGCAAAGATATTAAAAAAGGTATATCGGCATAAAAAATCATTGATGAGTCCGGTCTAAAAAGCCTGTTTTATTTTAGCTAAATAGACTATATGTCTGATTATCAGTGTTTTTGAAAATATTTTATAATTTAAGTAAATTGCTTATTATCAGTAATTTAACTTTACAAACTTTCAACTTTATGACTTTTTATACTGAACTCATTGATTATTCGTTTTTTTGAATAAAAAAAGCCTCGATTTCGGCGAACCGATTTCGAGGCTATATTTTTTGTGAAAAAATCTTGTTAGTATTTACTTGCGAGCGTAACCGTCGTTTTTACTTTTTTCACATTGCCTTGTAAATCAAAGGCTTCAAAGTAAATTATATAAATTCCTACGGGTGCTTTGGCTCCGGTTTGATACACGCCGTCCCAACGGAATGAGCCTTCGCTTGCAAGCAATACGTTGTTTGCAAGTTGTTCGAGCATTCTGCCGTAAACGTCAAACAGATAGACATTTGCAACATATCCCGTTGCTCCGAAATTGTAATGAATGTTTGCGTAATCGTCAAAACCGTCATTATCGGGCGAAAAAACTTTGGGTTCAATATACACTTCCGCAGCTTCCGGGTCTGAACTTTCTCTGAATTGAGAATTTTTGTAAGCCGGCGTTGCAAATCCGTAGAACTCAGAGGCTGAATGCCAGTTATTTACGTCTTGTGTCGGCTTGTTGTAATTTACGCGTTCGAGCGAAACGCCGTCTGTTAAATCTAAAAGTTCAAAGTGCATTGCATCGGAGTATGTAAATTCGTCAATAATAATCGAATCGTTGTAAAGCAATACGACCGTACCATCGGAATCATAAGTCGGAATATCTTTAACTTCAATGATACCATCTTCATTTTGAGACAGATAAAATTGCATGACACCGTCTTTATTTTCCGTAAATGCCAGATATGATTGAGGCTGAATATCAAAATGTGTGTCAGAAACAGGCAAAATACTTTCCAGTTCGTTTGTTGTTTTATCGCGGCGAGCAAGCGAGAAATTTATCAAATCAATTTCATTGTCAGAGCGATTGTAAATCTCTACAAAATCTGAACTTCCCGAATGAGGGTCAAATAATAACTCGTTAATTACTAAATCGTTCGGCTTTGGAATGTAAAAAATAAATTTGAACTCAAACGACGAAATGACATTTCCGTTTTGGTCTGAAATGTCGGACAAATTCAAGGTGATTTCCTCGCCGTCCGAAAATGATTCGGCAAACTGCAAATACACAACCGAGCTGTCTTTTGAGTCTCTTGCGCAAAGTTCCGGATGTCCCAAACCGTTGTCAGCCAAATAATTAAGCGTATCTGTGCCCGATTCAAAATCAAACGCTTCGGAAAACTGAATTTTGACCTGATTATCAGCCGTAACCCACAATTCAAGCGGTTTAAATTTGTGATACGTGAACGCAAAATCCGTTGCCGGCATCGTAAATCCGCAATTGTTCGCAATGTTTGAAATTGTAAGTTTATAATTCTGATTATCAGCGAATTGATTTTCAAAACTAAGTTCTGAGATGTGTCGCGCGTTGTCGTTAACAAGTGCATTTGCGGCTGCGCCGATTCCGTTGTCAATCACATAATTAGCAAAATTTCCGCCCGAAGCAAAACTAACATCTTCGGTGAAATACACATTGATGCGCGTTGCGGAAAGCACTGAAACAGAATCTACTGCGGGCGTTTGCGTGTAAGGATTTTCAGCCAAAACCGAATTTTCGCTCGCCGGCGTGCCTCCGGATACATCCGTGCAACCGTGCCAGTTTTCAGCTTTTCCGCATTGGTTTGTCAAATCGATTTTTTCCAATGAATGACCGCCGTCTTCAAGTGTTTCGTCGCCGTACCAAGCATTGGAATATGTAACTTCGTCAATCGTAACGCCTTGCGGGCTAATGAGTTTGAGACGTTTTCCTGAAATGGTCAAATCCGTGCTGCTCATAATTCCGGCGGTAAGTCCGAACGTTGTAAATGCCTCTGCGGCAGCTTCTTCACACAAAATTAAGAATGAATTTTTGGGCAATTTCAGCATCGGAAACGTTTTTTCCGATTGTCCGTCGGGCGCAAATTTCCAACCGTTTAAATCCAAATCGTAATTCGATATGTTTTTGATTTCCACATATTTATACGGCGGCAAACCGAGTGGCGCGGGCGAATTGTCGCACATAATTTCTGAGAAAACCACGTCGTAAGGTTTCGGAATGTAAAGCATAAATTTGAACTCGTGCGCGGCGGCAATATTTCCGTTTTGGTCGGCTATATTGCTCAAAGTCAGCGTGATTTCGGAATCGTTCGGGAACGAATTTTTGAATTGAACATAAACCACAGAACTGTCAGCGGCATCGCGCACAATCATTTCCGGATGTCCCAAACCGTTGTCAGCCAAATAATTAAGCGTATCTGTGCCCGATTCAAAATCAAACGCTTCGGAAAACTGAATTTTGACCTGATTATCAGCCGTAACCCACAATTCAAGCGGTTTAAATTTGTGATACGTGAACGCAAAATCCGTTGCCGGCATCGTAAATCCGCAATTGTTCGCAATGTTTGAAATTGTAAGTTTATAATTCTGATTATCAGCGAATTGATTTTCAAAACTAAGTTCTGAGATGTGTCGCGCGTTGTCGTTAACAAGTGCATTTGCGGCTGCGCCGATTCCGTTGTCAATCACATAATTAGCAAAATTTCCGCCCGAAGCAAAACTAACATCTTCGGTGAAATACACATTGATGCGCGTTGCGGAAAGCACTGAAACAGAATCTACTGCGGGCGTTTGCGTGTAAGGATTTTCAGCCAAAACCGAATTTTCGCTCGCCGGCGTGCCTCCGGATACATCCGTGCAACCGTGCCAGTTTTCAGCTTTTCCGCATTGGTTTGTCAAATCGATTTTTTCCAATGAATGACCGCCGTCTTCAAGTGTTTCGTCGCCGTACCAAGCATTGGAATATGTAACTTCGTCAATCGTAACGCCTTGCGGGCTAATGAGTTTGAGACGTTTTCCTGAAATGGTCAAATCCGTGCTGCTCATAATTCCGGCGGTAAGTCCGAACGTTGTAAATGCCTCTGCGGCAGCTTCTTCACACAAAATTAAGAATGAATTTTTGGGCAATTTCAGCATCGGAAACGTTTTTTCCGATTGTCCGTCGGGCGCAAATTTCCAACCGTTTAAATCCAAATCGTAATTCGATATGTTTTTGATTTCCACATATTTATACGGCGGCAAACCGAGTGGCGCGGGCGAATTGTCGCACATAATTTCTGAGAAAACCACGTCGTAAGGTTTCGGAATGTAATACGCAAATTGAAATTGCGCCGAAATAGCTGTATTTAAGTTGGCATCCTGAACATTGTCTATTGTGATAGTATTGTAAACACCAATTTCGAAATCTGTTGCAAATTGCAAACTCACAATACTGCTGTCGGCGTTATTAATTGTAGCGGTTATTGGGTTTCCGAGCGCGTTGTTTACGAAATAATTAGCTTCCGTTTCGGCAGACGTAAGCAATAAATTTTCGGAAAAATATACATTTACTTGGTTGGGGCTTGTAACTTCGACCGAAATTGGGTGAATAAGCTGATATTCAAACTCTTTTAGCGTGTGCGGCATCACATTTCCGCAATTATCGCTCATATTTTTTATGAGTAACGTGTTGGTTCCGAGTGCAAAATTATTTTCAAACGTAAGAGTAACAATGGACGCGTCCGACACACTTTGCGATATATTTATCGGTTGAATGCCATTGTTTAACGTGAAATTAAGCAAATTTTGTGCTTCTGAATTTTTTACATATTCACTAAAAATGAGTTTTATTTGTTTAGAATTTACATAGATAAACTGTTCAATTTCAGGGGCTTTGATGTCAGGATTTGATGCAAAAACCGAATTTTCAAAACCGGGTGTGCCACCGATTGAATTTTCGCAGGCTTTCCAGTTTTGGATTGTTCCACAAAAATTCTGATAATCAATGCGTTCTATCGACCAACCGCCATCGTCTTTTTGCGTGTCGTTATACCAATCGGGCGAGTAAGTGATGTTTTCAATCACGGTTCCGTCGGGGCGCGAAATGATAATTTGCTTTCCGGTGGTTGTGAGTTGGTTTTCGTCCATGAACGGAATAACGGTTCCGAATGCCGAAAGAGCCGTCTCTGCTTCGGGCTGACAAATTATGGCGTAACCGTGCGCAAGAATTGTGGCAGCCGGAAAGGTTTTGGCGGAATTTGTGCCTATTTTCATTTTCCAACCGGTAAGGTCGATGTCATAATTGGAATTGTTGTAAATTTCAACATATTCATACGCGGGAACGGCTACAGGCAGCGGCGTGAGGTCGCACATGATTTCATTGATGACAATGTCGAACGGTTGTGTTTCGTAAAACGAAAATTCAAAACTTGCTGTCGGAGCAATGTTTCCGAACTGGTCTTCAACGTTTTGAATCGTTAAACTGTAAACTTGTTCTAACGTAAAATTTGTGCCAAAAGTTAATTTAACTTTTTCCGGATTTTGAACGTCTGTTTCAACCAAAACAGGCGAACCAAGCCCGCCGTCTGCTGTATAGTTTGCAGTTTCGGATGCTGAAATTACTTCGACGGGTTTAGAAAATTCGACTTCTACCTGATTGATATTCAATGGTTTTACCGAAATTGCTTTGATATTTTCATACACGAACGGAAATTGAGTTTCGGGCATGGTATTTGAACTCAAATCGGAAATTCCGGTAAACGTCAGAATGTAATTCACATTATCCAGAAAATCAGTTGCAAATGTCAATGTTAAGGTCAATCCGTCAGCCGCCAGAACCGAATTTTCAGGATTTCCGATTCCGTTATCTATCTGAAAATTGCTGATAGTTACGGCAGAAATTTCGTCCAAAGCTTCGTTGAACGTGAGTGTTATCACGTTTTTCGATAATGCTTGTCCGGAAACCAATTCGGGCGCAAACGTATCGGGCGGTCCGATGATTGAGATGTCATCCGCCCAGAGCATCATGTCTTTTGAGGCAATATATTTGTAATAAATTCCGAAATTAGAAATATCTGTGTAAGAAGCTTCTACTGCTGAACTTCCGATTTGAATTAAATTATCGAAACCGCCGTCGGCATCTAAAAATATTTTCCAAGTTCCGTCGGCATCGCGTGTAACTTGTATTCCGGGCGCAACGGAAGTTCCGATTGAGGTTTCCCAGTTGTAACTCGTGTTGATAATTTCGGTTTTAGTTGAACCTGTTATTTTCCAAAGTCTGATAAAATCGTCTGTGCTGCTTAAATTTACACCAAGCGCGTAACCGTTTGCAGTTTTGGCAACAAGTCCGTTCGCATCCTGATTGGACATTAAAAAGAAACCCCAATTATTTGTGGATGAAGGCGCAAAACCGTGTTTTATTCTGAACTTCCACGTTGTCGTTCCGTTTGCTAAATTAATTCCGCTCAGGTTTTTGGAAATCGCATCCACGCCATCGGCGGTGTTATCGCGGCTGTGATGTATCGATGCCGTTCCTGAAATTGGTGTTACGTTGGAAATTTCCCAAGAAGTTGCGGCATTTTGTGTCCAGCCGGAGAGGTCGCCACTCTCAAAATCGTGATTCACTTGTGCCGAAACTAATGCCGGCAACAACAGCAGCGACAATAAAACAGATTTTTTCATGTGTCCCGAATGTTTTGAAATCAAATAAAATTACTTTTTTGTAAAGTTGATTATTTTTTTTCAAATATCGGGACAAAAGCGTTATTTCTTTGCTGATTTTTTTTATTTTAATCGTAATTCTACGCGTCTGTTTTGTTTTCTGCCTTCGGCGTAATCAGTTCCGTTTATCTCGTTTGGAGCTGCGGGAAGTTCTTCGCCGAAACTTTTTGCCACAATTCTGTCCGATGAGATTCCGTGTTGAATTAAATAATTTTCAACGAATGTGATGCGCGCAAAAGCTAAATCGTAATTGTATGAATTTTGTCCTTTTGAGTCTGTATGTCCGTATATTTCAATTAGTTTTGAAGTCGATTTTAGTTCTTCGATTACTGAATTTATCTGAGCGGGAATGTGTGTAACGGCAAGATTGTAATCAAAATAAATCGTAAAACCTTCGGCTTTGGATACTATAGTGGGCTCATTTGTGTTTTTGTTGATAACGACTTCTTCGGGCAAAATTTCGGAATTATCGGTTTCTGCAACGATGTTTTGTTTTTGAATTTCTTGTTTTACAACACTTGTTTTTTCAAATTTAATAAATGAATTTATTCGTTTTTTGCGTCTCGTGCTTACATCTGCCGTTGCGATTTCGGTCGGAGTTTGTTGTTTCATCTCTCGAACGCTGTTATCGACCGAAGCCAAGAGTTCTGTCGGTTCAAATGTCGGTTTCAGAATAATGTAGCTGCCGTTTGCGGTATTTGCTGCAAATTCATCGTTGCTTGCCGGCGTAATAATTTTCGGGTCTTTGGAGCATTTTATTCGTGTGCGCAATAAATTGTCATCGTTGAAATTGGTCAAAACAGGAATCAATGTAACTTTTGTGGTATCAACACCGTAAGTTGCAAGCGATTTTCGGATATAGGTTTCATCTTTCGGGCTGATTTCGGGTGTTCGATAAACGAAAACCGTAACGGAAACAGGCAATGCCTGGGCACTTGGATAGGTAATTTCGCCTTCTATTTTATCTCGGATTCTCAAAAATTCCTCTTCGCTCACAATACTGTAAAGGTTTGTACTTCCGGCTGTGCCATGGTGATTTGAGACATAGTAAGCCACATCCGGGTGTTTTTCCGAAGTGAAATAAAAAATATCGTCGCCGGGCGAGTTTGTCGGAAAGCCCAAATTTTCGGGTTCGCTCCATTGATTTTCTTTTTTTACGGATTTAAACAAATCATAACCGCCCATGCCGAGATGCCCGTCGGAACTAAAAAACAGGGTTTGTTGGGATTCTGACCAAAATGCACCTTCTTCGTTATATTCTGTATTTATCGTTTTTCCTAAATTTTTTGGTTCTGCCCATTTGCCTTTTTCATTGCGCTCCGACAGATAAATGTCCGAACCGCCGTAACCGCCCGGTCTGTCGCTCGAAAAAAACAGGAATTTTTCATCCCGACTTACACAAATGTGTGTTTCTCTGTACTTTGTATTGATGTTGCCTTCGAGCGGTTTAGGCGTTGTCCATGTATTGTTTTGTAATTCAGAGATATAAATATCGCCCTTATTCGTATCTTTGTATAAATACAATCGGTTTCCGTCGGATGAAATACCTGCCGATGCTTCGTGTCCCTGCGTGTTTATTTCTGTGCCGATGGCTGTTGGTGCAGTCCAACGTCCGTTCACTTTTTCTGTTACATAAATATCTTCATTATACTGTGTCTCGCTTTCGGAATGTGCTTGTCTGACAACTATTTTTGTTGTAAAAAACAATTTATTTTCTGTATTATTTACAATTGGGCTGTGTTCGTTACAAACAGTATTGACATTTTCGCCCAAATCGTAAACATAAATATCTTTGGTTTCCATGATGCTTTTTTTTCCAAATTCACATTCTTGCAGTTTTCTTTCGGTGCGCAAGTATTCAGTATCTTCTCCTGCAATTTCCGAGAATTTTCTGTAATACGCCATCGCTTCGTCGTAATAATAACGGTTTTGATACCATTGCGCCATGTAATACCAAGTTTCAGGCGGTGCTGCCGTTTCTTTATATTTATTCTTGAAGCCTGAAATAACAGCAGTATCTGCGTTTTTAAAAAAGAAAATCGCACTGTCTTGTAATTCCGGTATCTTGAAACAAGCTAAACCTGCCTTGAAGTTATAGTGTGCATTTGTGGGATAGAACGACAGTAATTTTTTAAAACCTGAATATGCTTCACTGTAACGCTCTTCGACAAGATTATTTTCCGAAATGCTGTATAATTTCTTTTGTTGGGCATTTAAATCAGAAATGCCGTGAATCTGGAAAAACAGCACAAGCACTGCGGATATTACGTTGCGAGTGAAATTTGTATTGAAATTCATAATTGATTTTTTTTGTTATTATGAAATTTTTTTTTGTAATTTAAAAGTATAGGCACAAAAATTGTGCAGAATGTTATGTATTCATAAAATTTTTTAAAGAAAAATTGCATTTTCTAAATAAGAACGGTATTTTTGTTTCCCGAATAACTCAAACAAAATTAATTTTCAAATACATACAATGGTCAAAAAATATTATCTTACAGTAGCATTTTTAATGCTTATTCGAGTTATTTTTGCTCAAACTGAAACGGTATTGAATTTTAATAAATCAACATATCCGTCCTTGACAAGTCTTAACGGCGTAAAAGTTGAAGCCAAAAAATCGAAACTAAAATCGGACGAGGTTTGGGATGCGTTTCATTTGCGCTCTATGTTTAAAAACACAGCTACTGTGCAATCCGCACCCATGAGTAAGCTGATTTTGGATGTAAATTCAAATAAAATACTTGCTTCTAACGAATATGGTTTTACATTATACGATGCTCAAAATTTGGAACAGGTCAATACATTGGATTTTGCAAAAATCGGTTCCGTGAAAAAAATTACTGCTACATGTTTCAACGAGGAAAAAATCATATACGCTTCCGCCGATTTAGATGATGAATGCAAGTCCGACCTTTGGCAAATTGATGCGTTCGACATTAAAAACGGAAAATCGAAAACACTTCTGACAAGTTCCGACAAAAGCTTGGACGAAACCGAGACTATCACAGAATTTGATTGCCCGTTGGTTTCCCTGATTTGTTCCGATACAGAAGGCAAAAATACGGCTTTCAAACTTAGTTCCGACGAATTTGATAATTATTGCTTCAAATTGTATATTTTAAAAGGCAAAGACCTCAAACTTGCCGATTATAGTTGTACGGCGAGGCTGGTTTTCATGCACTTTATTTCGGAAAAAGAACTTTTTTATGTAACCCAAACCAATGGCTCAAAAACAATGCACTTTCACAGAACGGATTTGAAAGGAAACAGCAGCACAAATGCCGGATGCTACGCACAAAGCGGAATACGCGGTACGTTCAACGATATTCGTGTAACTGATGATAAATCGGGGTTTTATGTTAATTTCACGGAATCCGGAACCGTTAAAACCGCCCAATACGGTTTTGACGGTAATTTGAATGAAGACCATGTGGTTCTCGAAAATTCTAAACTTGATTTAGAATCCGACAACTATTTTTTGGCATTCGATTACAACATTTACAGTATGTTCGGACAAAGGTCAGATGAACCCGTAGGCACTCTTTGCCACGATTCGGATATTTTTGATTTGATTTGTGCCAAAAATGCTTCCGTCATTTTTTCAGCCGACGAAAGCGGCGTGATTAAATGTTGGGAAAATCAAACAAATTCTTCCGAACTTTTGATTGTAGAAAACTCTGCGCTCATGCAGTTTACAGAGTTGAATACGCTTTCGAACAAAGATATTTTTACACAAGCCAAAATTGCAAATCAGGCTGGTTTTAAACGTTATAACGAAACACAATCGCAAAAAGAACTCGCGCGAAGCAAACGCGAAAACGATTTTCTTAAAATGTTTGAACTCAACAATGCCGCCGCAGTCGAAAAAAACATCTACGATGCCGACAAGCATGTTTTTGCAAAATTCCAAATGGAAGCCAATCTTTCAATTTCTAAAATCACAGTATTGCACATTGAGAAACAAGGCGGAAACTTACGAACAGTAAGATACTGCGGACGTTGCGTAAACGAAATGGCTGTCCGAAGCACGGGAGAAAACATGTTACTCGCCGTGTTGCCCGACGGCAAACTCGCATACCTGGGCATTGCCGATTTCAAAGCGCAACTTGCTCGATACAATAATTCCGATACGCCGCTCACGTTTACTTTAAAAACGTTTAGCGAAACGAATACAGAAACTATTTTAAAAGAAATTTTTAATAACTGATACTCCGATGAAATTCAAGATTACCATCGCAATCGCTTTAATGTTTTCGGCACAAATACTTTTTGGGCAAACGCAAAACTTATACAATTTTCACGGAATTGTAAATGCAGACGGAATGCCGAAAGGCAATTGCACCGTAAAAGTATCGGAGAACGGTAAAGTTAAATTTTACTCCAAAACACTTTCAAACGGTTATTTTAACGTTTTGTTGGATTATGGTAAGAAATTCAAAATCGAATTCTCGCACCCGGACTATGCCGCGAATATTTTGAACTTGGCTACTACAATCAACCAGCCGTCCGTCAAACTTCGTTCAAATATTTACAGCGTAAATTTAAGCAAAACGCCCGGTAAGGAAGCATTTTACGCCATAAACACATCCGGAAAATTATCGGACAGCAAACCATTTTCGCAGGATGCCGGTGTTACGCCCGAAGCCGAGCAGCTCATCGCCGATGCCAACGACCGCCGCTTGCGTGCCGAACTTTCTGCGGATTCCATAATCAACGCAGCTTTGCAAAAACAGCGCGAAATGGAAGTCAAAATCGAACTTGAGCAAAAAAGCAGAGACAGCATCAGTCGCGTTGCCGAAACCAACTTTATGAGTTTGCATAACGAAACTGTTTCTGAGGAAGTTACAGAGTCGTTGTCCGATGAAAGTAAAAAATTATTGAAAGCAATAGATGCAGAAATTGAAAAGATCCTAAAAAAAGGAACTCTGACTTCGGAAGACAGTCTTTCATATATTCGCGAAGTGATTCAGAAAAAAGAATTATTGTTGAACGATGTTAAAGACCAACTCAAAAAAGCGGAAGAAGCCGGCGATTCCGTAAAAGTTGCAGAACTTCAACAACTTATCCGAAAATTGGAACCCGAACTCGGCATTGTAAAAGAACAAGCCGCACGTTACGAAAAAGAATTAAAGCTCAAGGACGAAGAAATTAGACGCAGAAGCCAACAATTGCTGATGATTGTCGGAATTGTAATTCTGCTTTTCGGATTGTTGTTCGTTCTTGCTGTGTTTACGCGCCAACGCAAAAAACACAACAATGCTTTGAAAGAAAAAAATACGGTTCTCGAAGAACAAAAAGCCGAAATCCGTAAACAAACCGAAAGCCTAATTGAAGCAAATGCGCTTATCTCGGATAAAAACAATGTCTTGCAAAATCAAAATATTCAAATTGCCGAACAAAACGAGCAAATTCACAAAAGTATCACCTACGCGGGAACTATACAACAAGCTGTGTTACCGATGGATACAATCTTGGAAAAACATTTTGAACACTTTGTAATTTACAATCCGAAAGATGTTGTGTCCGGCGATTTTTATTGGTTCTCCGAACTTATTGAAGTTCCGCGCCCGCCCGATACCGAAGATATGATGATGCTTGCCGTTGCCGACTGCACCGGACACGGCGTTCCGGGCGCATTCATGTCGCTCATTAGTATGCAGTTACTCAATCAAATAGTGAACGAACAACACACAGCCGACCCTGCCGCTGTGCTCGAACAACTTGATGCCGGAATTGCAAAAGCTTTGAAACAAGAAGAAACAGGAAATACCGACGGCATCGACCTGTCGCTTGTTCTCATAAAACGCATGAAAGACGGCAGCGTGAATCTCACCTTCAGCAATGCCAAACGTCCGCTCACCATTTACGATTACGCCACGCGCGAAGTCAAAACGATTGACGGAAATCGTCGCTCCATCGGCGGCAGTCGTCGTGCAAAATCGAAAAGCGCACCGTTTGAAAATCAACAAATTACAGTCAATGCCAACGATGTTATCTATTTGGATTCCGACGGCTTCGGCGACCAAAATAATGCACAACGCGAAAAACTCGGAAGGGTTAAATTAGTCGAAGCTTATGCCAAAATCGGATACTTGCCGCTTGAAAAACAAAAGGAAAAAATGATAGAGTTGCTTCAAAATCACAAACAATCCGAAGAGCAGCGCGATGATATAACCTTAGTCGGCATTCGGTTTGCGAAAGTGTAAAAACTCGCTTCGAGTTCAAATTTTCATAAAGAAATGCACTCCGTATGAGTGCATTTCTTTTGGTCTGAAAAAAATATTTAAGTAAACCAAAGTTTACATTTGTAAAACTAAAAGAATCAAATATCTTTGCAATCTCATTCAATAAGTATTTTATCCAAAATAAATTGAACCCATGAAACACACCATTTTTTTGTTAGCATTGCTAATATTTACATCCATTTCTAATTCTCAAATTATTGAAAACGTAAGTTCCGGAGTTGCGCAAGACAACAAGTCTATCATTATCAGTTATGATATTTTGGAGGCAAAATCGGGGCAACAACTCGAAATAACGCTCTGGATGAGCAGCGACAGCGGCGAGTATCGTCAAATTCATGCCAAAAAATTGCAAGGCGATGCGGGTTTATTTACAATTGCCGAAGACGGCGACCAATATGGCAAACGTATTACTTATTTGCCAAGTAAAGACGAAAGCAAAATTCGCAACTCTTTAATTTTTGATGTTCGTGCAAATATTAAGGATAACGATGCGCGTTCCGCAGAATACGTTCTCGTAAAAGGCGGAACCTTTATGATGGGCAGCACCGAAGGCGAAATTGACGAAACGCCGGTTCATGCGAAAACAGTCGGCGATTTTTACATCGGAAAATATGAGGTTACACAAGCCAAATACGAAGCATTGCGAGGCGTAAATCCGGCTGTAAAATATGGAGTAGGGGACAATTATCCTGTCTATTACGTGTCGTGGTGGGATGCCGTAAAATATTGTAACGCGTTGAGTAAATCCGAAAGTTTGCCCGTAGCTTACGATGAAACAACAGGATTTTTGCTTGATGCGAACGGAAAATCCACGAATGATATTGCAGAAGTAAAAGGCTATCGTTTGTCAACTGAAGCCGAATGGGAATACGCCGCCGGCGGCGGACAAAATTCAACAATGCCGCGTAATGATAACGGAAATGTGGTTTTGCAAAAATGGTCGGGAGCCGAAAACGATCGCACGTTGAGCGAGCACGCTTGGTACAGTATGAATGCAGCCGGACGCAAACGCCCTGTCGGAACAAAGAAACCCAATGCACTCGGCATTTTCGATATGAGCGGCAGCGTGTGGGAATGGTGCCACGATTGGCACAAAGGTTACGAAGGCAACGCCAGTGTGAGCGATAATTCCGGCGGATACCGAATTTACAGAGGCGGAAGTTGCTACTTTCCTTCGCAAAATTGTCGTGTTGCATACCGCAGCAACGGACAACCGACGATTAAGGATTACGACCTCGGTTTTCGCGTCGTTCTGACAAAAACAGACCAAAAAATAGTGGATTAGATTAAACCGAATTAAAAAGATTACATGTTTGAAGTATAAAAGAGTTCAGTATAAAAAGTCATAAAGTTGAAAGTTTGTAAAGTTAAATTACTGATAATAAGCAATTTACTTAAATTATAAAATATTTTCAAAAACACTGATAATCAAACATATAGTTTGTTTAGCTAAAATAAAACAGGCTTTTTAGACCGGACTCATTTATATTCTGTTGTCTTAAATCTAATATAAGCAAAGCAAAAACCCTCATTCAGACAGAATGAGGGTTTCTTTTTGTAGTTGAAATAGTTTGTCAAACAAAAGTAACAGAATTTTTCTTTACGTTCAACAGAATTTATTAAAAAACAATGAATGACGACTTTTTGACGATTTAATGACAACCGAATGACAAAACCATCGACTTATTCAACAATTGTATTCCAACCGAATACATCTTCGGCATCGCCGTTTTGTATATCGCGCAACATGTTGTATAGTTTGGTCGAAAGCGGTCCTGCTGTGTCGCCAAAATTGTAAATTTTTCCGTTCGAATCGTCAAAAATGCGTTTTATGGGCGAAATTACTGCGGCTGTTCCGCAAGCACCTGCTTCTTCAAACGTATCCAATTCTTCCAACAGTACCGGACGTATTTCTGTTTTCATGCCCAAATATTCAGCCAATTGCACCAAGCTCTTATTTGTGATGGACGGCAAAATAGATTCCGATTTGGGTGTGATGTACGTATTATTTTTTATGCCGAAAAAATTTGCAGGTCCGCATTCGTCGATGTATTTTTTCTCTTTGGCATCTAAATAAAGCACATTTGCAAAGCCTTTTTCGTGTGCCAAGTGCATGGACGACAAACTTGCAGCGTAATTTCCGCCCACTTTATACCTGCCCGTACCTTTTGGCGCAGCGCGGTCATAATCGCGTGTTACCATGAAAGATACCGGACTGAAACCTTCTTTGAAATACGGACCGACAGGCGAAACAAACACAAGAAACATAAACTCATCCGAAGGACGAACGCCCACGCGCGCGCCGGTGCCGATTGTCAGCGGACGAATATACAGCGATGCGCCTGTGCCATAAGGCGGAACAAATTTTTTGTTTCTCAGAATAGTTTCAAAAACCATTTCTTTAAAAAGTTCGGTTGTCGGGGCTGCCATCATAATGCCCGAACACGAATCCTGCATGCGTTTTGCATTTTCTTCCCACCGAAAAACTCTGATTTTGCCGTCTTTGCCTATGAAAGCCTTCAAACCTTCAAACACTTCCTGTCCGTAGTGCAACGATGTCGCTGCGATGTGAATGGGCATGTATTCCGAATCGGAAAATTCTGGCTCGCTCCACGCGCCGTTTTTCCAGTAAGACCTTGAATTACAGTCTGTTTTGTAATATGCGAAAGGTAACTCCTTCCAATTTATTGTTTCCATTATGGGATGCTTTTGTTAATTGTGTTCAAAAATAGAAAAAACATCCGACACTGCCGAATGTTATACAACAAACGTTTCCGATTTATGCTTTTTTAAGATTAAATCTCTATTTTCAATTGATTATCTAACAGCCGAAACGTTTTGCGGTGATGCGGCGTGATTCCAAATTCAGCAATCGCGCGGCGATGTTTCGCGGTCGGGTAGCCTTTGTTGGACAGCCAATCGTATTGCGGAAAATCCGTTGCGATGCCGTTCATATAATCGTCTCGATACGTTTTTGCCAGGACGGATGCCGCCGCAATGCTCATAAATTTGGAATCGCCTTTGATGATACAGGTATGCAAAATTTCCTGAAACGGTTTAAAGCGGTTGCCGTCCACTAAAATATGTTCGGGTTTGATTTTCAGTAGCTGCAATGCGCGGTGCATTCCTAAAATTGAAGCATTCAGAATATTTATTTGGTCAATTTCTTCCGCGCTCACGCTTGCAACGGCAAAAGCAAGTGCTTCTTTTTCAATAATCGGGCGAAGTTTGTAGCGCATTTTTTCGCTAAGTTTCTTGGAGTCATTTAATTCCGGACAATCAAACTCCGGCGGAAGTATGACCGCAGCCGCAAAAACCGGACCGGCGAGACATCCGCGTCCGGCTTCATCGCAACCGGCTTCAATCCTGTTTTTTTGAAGATAGTTTTGCAGAATCGACATTTTTTTCGACATTTGAGTTTTCAATTTACAAACATGCTCATTAGTGCTCAACATAAGCTCGCCAACGTAATTCATCACGATTTTCGGCTCATCCCGATAATTTCGCGGTTCGGAATCCGTTTTGGGTTCGGCGACAAAACAATCCGCCAAATATGCGACGAAAATTCCGTGAATCCGCACTTTTTTCTCGAAATTCTGAACGCATTTCACGACTCCGAATATAAATCGGACAAACTTATGCAATCTTTTTCGTTGAAACAAACCGTAGATTATTTGTTGAAATCGCATCGGTATTACAATTTAGAGAAAATTCCGCAAATACAAACTTTGATAGATAAATCCGAGTGGCAAACGTCCGAACAATCCAAACACAAAGAATTGATTGTCAAATTTTTTGAACACTATAAAAAAGAAGCGGCTTCCCACATTCAGTTTGAAGAAAAACATATTTACCCTTATGTTCTGTTCGTTGAGGCTGCATTTTTAGAACAAAAATTATCAAGCGAACTTCGTGATAAAATAAAACACAGTCCGGTTCGCAAATACAAGGGCGAACACGATGAACTGAATACGGCATTATTCGACTTAAAAAATATCATCATAAAATATTTACCGCCGGCGGATAATCCGGAAATTACGATTCAGATTTTGACCGAAATATTTCGGCTCGAAAAAGATATGCAAGACCACACGCGTATTGAAGATAAAGTTCTGCTCCCCAAAGTTCAGGCAATGGAAAACGAACTTCTAAAGTTGGGTGTCGGATGAAAGAAAAGCAGCGTTTAGTATTTGTAATTGCCGAAAAATCGTACATAATCCGAATCGGCTTGCGCAAAATTTTGGAAGATTTTCGCCCCGATTCTGAGATTCTTGAATGTGAAACGGAAACGGATTTAAAAAAAGCGTTTCGCACGCACGCACCCGATGTTGTTTTGCTTAATCCGCTCATTTTAAAAAATTCCAAATCCGATTTTCATATATTAATTCCGAAGAATCCAAACCCGAAAGTATTGGCAATTGTAAATCCGCTTTGCAAAGAACGAGACTTTTCCGTTTTCGACAATAAAATTTGTATCGACGACGACAAGGCGGTTATCAGTCAGATATTAAGCGATATCGAAGACGCTTTGCCGCAGCGCAAATCGGAACCCGAAACCTCCGAACTCTCCGAACGCGAGCGCAATGTGCTGCGCGAAGTTGCTTTGGGAAAATCCAACAAAGAAATTGCCGACGTATTGAATATCAGCACACATACCGTAATTTCACATCGAAAAAATATTTCAAACAAACTCGGCATTCGTACCGCATCCGGATTTACCGTTTATGCAATTCTGAACAACATTATCTCTATCAACAATATGTAAATTTGATAAT
>DYSM01000626.1 GCA_020718265.1 Draconibacterium orientale
TCGGGTTGATAACGCCTGCGGGACCGATTACGGAAGCGCAACTTGAAACCGTTTTGTCAAATGTAAAAAAACTCGGACTGAACGCACACTATTCAAGTTCCGTGCTCGACCGTGTCGGATATTTTGCAGGTTCGGAAGCGCAACGTATCTCAGAATTGTATCAAGCCTTTGAAAACCCGAATGTTAAAGCCATACTTTGCGCTCGCGGCGGATACGGCACCACAACCTTGCTCGACAAATTGAATTATGCACGCATTGCCCGACATCCGAAACAGCTTATCGGCATGAGCGATATTACGGCACTGCTGCACGCCTTGCATAAATATGCTCAAACGCCTGTTTATCATGGCATTGTCGGCATTTCCGACCTCACACCTTATACTTTAGAGTGTTTTGGTAAGATATTTTTTGAACAAAATTCCAATCTCGAACTAAAATCGTTCGATTTTAATTCGGATGATGCACTGTATCAGCCTTATGTGATTACGCACGGAAAGGCAGAAGGTGCGCTTACGGGCGGAAATCTGTCGCTGCTGGCATCGCTCGTTGGTACGCCTTACGATACCGATTGGACTGACAAACTTGTATTTTTGGAAGACGTAAACGAAGCTCCGTATGCCATTGACCGTATGCTTACGCAATTGTGGCTTGGCGGAAAATTCAAAGGTGTGCGAGGGCTCATCTTAGGTGTGTTTGCCGGATGCGAAGCGCGAGACGAAAACTCATTCCGCCTACGCGAAACTATCACACGAAAACTACAACCGCTTGATATTCCGACAGTTTACGGCTTCTCGTTCGGACACATCAGCAATCAGGCAACATTTCCGATTGGTGCACAAGCCGTTTTCGATACCGAACGCTTCAGCCTGAATATTTTGAGACGTTAGACGTTTGAAGTTAAACGATATTCCGATAAGATTAGGCTAAAAGTCAGTGTATGTAAGAAAACGTATAAATATTTGATATTATGTAGATTATCGTTTGTTTTTCAATCGAATGTTTTG
>DYSM01000185.1 GCA_020718265.1 Draconibacterium orientale
GGTTTGTAACATTTGACATTGCACCGGTAACCGTTGTTGTCGGGTCGGTTGCATTAGCAAAAACACCGGCACCTGCGGACACTGTCCAAATTCCTGTTCCGCCGATACCCAACGGGTCATTACCACCGACGGCAAAAGGTTCGGCACACACTTCTGCGGGTGCACTTGCCCAAGCCAAAGTCGGACCGTAATAATTTATGGTAACTTGGTCGGTGGATTCCGGACACGTTCCGTTTGAAATGTGCCATGTAAACAAGTTGGCTCCGACTTGCAAATTTGCTACTGTAGGATTCGGGACGTTCGCATTGGGTGCGAATGTAACCGCCGGAACCGAACACGTCCAATACCCTGCCTCACTCGGGTCAGTTGCGTCTTTGGGAACAGCGGCAAGCGCATACGTTCCGGTGCAACTTGTGCTCGGGTCGGTTGTTGTTATTGTAGCTGTTGATGGGGCATTGTTTTGAACAGATGTTGTAGCAGAAACCGAACATCCTGCCACAGTAACTGTCCAAGTGTACTGATTTTGAATATTTCTCAAAGAACCTGTTACTGTTGTGGTCGGGTCGGTTGCAAGCGCGAAAACACCTGCACCGGTCGAAACTGTCCACTGTCCGGTACCGCCGAGTAAAGTCGGGTCGTTACCTTGAATTGTAAACGGTTCGGCACAAATTTCAGCCGTAGCTATGGCAGTTGCATAAACTTCGAGCGTAGTAATGTTTGCAATGTCAAACGCCGAGCACGTTTCTTTGGTTACCGTCCAACGGAAGGTATTCAAATTTGAGTTTAAGCCGGAAACAGTTGTAGAAAAGATATTCTGGTTTGCGATTACTGCTCCGGGGGCAGCTTCAACTGTCCAAAGACCTGTTGCATTGTATAGTGCAGGGTCATTACCAACGAGTGAGCCGTTGGTTCCGCAAATATCGGCAACATCAATTGTTGTAGCTTCGACAGAGTTGTTAATAATCACAACATCATCATAAGCCGAACAAATTCCGTTAGACACAGTCCAACGGAACACTTGATTATTGTTTGGATAAACGCCGATGTCCATCCCGGACACTTCCGTATTATATAAGGTGTTATCAACAAAGACACCGGAGCCGTCCATGACAGTCCAAGTTCCGGTAAAACCTAATGGCGCAGGAGTTGCGTTTAATTGTATCGTGTTTAAGGCACAAGCTGTATCTTGGGAACCAGCATTTACAGGAAATGGTGTATTGTTTGTAACAACTAAATTATCGGTGGTTACACATCCTCCGTTTGTTACTGTCCATATAAGGGTATTATCGCCAAGTTCTAAACCAGACACAGAAGAAGTCGCACTTGTGGGATCGGAAAAAGCGACAGTCGGGTGTGCCGGAGCAGTCCATTGACCTGTTCCGGGTGTGGGGTTTCCGGCAAGTAATGAAGCTACGGAACAAGCATTCGGAATATCAATTCCGGCATAAGCTTGGATTTTTTGGCTTACGACTACGATTTGTTCTTTACAAATCTCAACGCCTGTGGCTGTTGTCGTAACAGTCCAAATGAAGGTATTATCACCTAAATCAAGGGTTTGAACATGCGTTATCCGATTATTCGGTATCATAATCTGTGCACCACCTGTTGTGGTCCATGTTCCGCTTGTTCCGCCCCCGAGTACGGGGGCTTGCAAATCCGCTCCATCGCAGTCTTGTGCTGTAATAACTAACGGAAGACACTGTGCTTCAAGAGCTTGCTGTCCTGAAACAATGAAAAGTGCGACAGCAATTGTAGCACTTAACAGTTTGATTTTCAATTTCCCCACAATTGTATGTATTATATTAATACCCTATTTTTTTACTTTAAAAACGAAATTATTTCCTTTGAAATAAAATTCTTTAACCTTAAGACTTAAAAAAATGCAAAAATGTTGCACCGTTTTTTAAATTTTGATGAAAATAATTTAATCTTCCGTTTTCTACGGAAAATTATAACTTACCGTTATTGTTACTCCGGCATTTGTTACAACTTTTGACGTATGATTATATAAATCTGCACCTCTTGCGTTTATTCCGTTTAAGGTATTTCCGCTGATGAGCACATTTGTCAGAGTTAAATCTGTATTTGTAATTGAAACACCTGCACCGTAATTTCCGGATGTATTATTTTGAATTTTTACACCCGATGCCACTGTTCCGTTAATTATTAAATCTGAATCATCGGAACAAATTCCGCCGCCTCTATAAGTATCGGACGTATTATTTTGGATGATTGTATTTGGTCCTTCGATGGTTACAACGGAATTATTGCCGATATAGATTCCTGCTCCGGAAGATCCGTGGTTATTATTGATAGCTAATGTGTTATTTTCAATATGTAAATTTTTCAAAATAGGACTCGATTGCGTGCAATAGATGCCGCCTCCGTAATATGCTGAACCGGGTGCATGTATGGTTGTTGTGGACGGATGTCCTATTCTGCCGGTGCCGTTTGTGAGGGTAAATCCATTTAAGGTCGGACTTCCGCCTGCATCGACTGTTACTACTGACCCCGATGCGCCGCCGTCAATGACGACTAAACTCGGATCGGCAGGATTTCCTTCTATTTCTATGGATTTTCCATTTGTATTAATATTTTCAGAATATGTTCCGTTTGAAACAATAATTTTATCGGTTGCCGTTGCAGCATCAATTGCATCTTGAATCGTAGGATAATCAGCCGGAACATAGATGAATCGAGATGCGACTTCAATAACAAAGTCTTGTTGCGAAGTCAAAGCGCCATCGCTCACTTGAAGAGTTACATTATGAAAGCCGACATTCAAATCCGTAGGTGTGCCTGAAAGTGTAGCACTTCCGTTTCCAAGATTCGTAAAAGTTAGCCAAGCCGGTAAAACCGGACAGGTTATGGTTAAGGCTGCCGGAGCGTTATCAATATCTGTGCAACCAATGTTGTATGTGTAAACATGCGTTGCTTTTGCAGTAGTTAAAGCTGTAGATACAAATGTTGGTGCATCGTTGACCGCTGAAATCGTTACATTTACAGTTATATCATCAAATAGCAAACCGTCTGAAACTCTGACAACGAACGCATCGGCACCGTTATAGTTCGCATTTGGTGTATATGTGATTGCCTGTGTCTGCGGATTTGGGGTTGATGTCGAAGCTCCAACGCTTGCAGTTCCGTTTGTTGCGGCAGTTTGGATTGACCATGTTAAATTTTCAATATCCAAATCAATCGCTGATAAATTTAAAGTGAACGGCGTAGGTGCGCTGTCTTCCGACATCAATACCGCCTTTGGTCCCGGATTATCTGTAGTCGGCGGATAAGGCAATGTTACAAATTGCGGCGGGTTGTTCGTTTCGTAAGCACCGATATCTACCACTCCCCTAACTCTTTTCAAGGATGCAAAATCTTCGTCCGACGGAAAATCACCTGCAACGGTTGCAGCATTTCCGGCACCGATACAAGGCGATGTTCCTACTTGTATATTTAAAGTTCCGTCAAGGAGCGGATCTGCATTAATATTTGTTCCTCCTGTATAGTTTGCGGCGGTATAACTTGCCCCTGAACCCGGACCGGCAAAAGCTCCATTTGCTCCGGAAACATCGCAATTGCTAAAAAACGGGTCGCTTCCGGTATCTGCCAAATAGACTTGTGCGCCTGTTCCGGTATTTCCCCACAAAATGGTATTTCTTAATCTTGGGTCGCTGTTATTACACGTAATACCGCCGCCATTTACGGCTTGGTTATTGGCTATTGTAATATTCAAAATATCGTAGGAGCCGGGATTGTATCCGTTATTAAAATAAAAGCCGCCGCCGTCGCCGGTCGAAATATTGGAATAAACGAGTGTATTTTGAATTAAGGGACGCGGGGCACTTTCGATAAAAAAACCGGCACCTTTAGCTGATGTATTTCCGTAAACGGAGGATTTGTTGAAACGCGGAGTTGTATTTGCACCTTCCATATAAATTCCGCCGCCTTCCAGAGTAGAAGTATTATCAAAAATACTAATTCCGTTTAAAAAAGTAGCATCGCTGCTGCCACGTATTGCGAGTCCTCCGCCTCTGGGAGAGGAATTTGCTGAAATTGTATTTCCGGCATTAAATACAGGATCGACATCAGAAGTCAAATAAACACCGCCGCCATACGTTGAAGATGTGTTTGTTGTAAATTGATTTGAAGTTAAAGTTGCCAAAGAATTTGCTAAATAAATTCCGCCGCCATAGCCTGCGGTAGCAAATCCGCCGTCTAAGGCATCATTGTTAGAGAACGTATTTGATGCGAGTGTCGGTCCGACTAAATTCACATTGTGATTCCCGTCTATGTATATTCCGCCGCCGTATCCGTAAGAATCCGCGTAAGCTGTTACGGTATTATTGTTAAATGTATTTGAACTGACATTAATATCGCATTGATATGCCGAAACGCCGCCGCCGAAGCGTATAGCGGTATTATCGGACATTGTATTTGCGGAAACAACAGAACTGCTTCTGTAAAAATATATCGCGCCGCCTTCGCCGCAAGTTGTTCCGGTTCCGATTGTTTTTGCCTGATTAAGCGTTATTGTATTTCCGGAAATTGAGCTATTTTGTCCGTCCATATAAACAGCTCCTCCGTATCCGCTGCCTGTAAACGCTCCGTTTCCTTGTGCGATATTACTCGATATGGTATTGCTAACGATTCCGGGTCCGGTGGATTGCATGTAAATAGCACCGCCTCTACCTGTGCTGTTCGCCTTTGCTTCGGCAATATTTGAATTAAGTGTATTTCCGGAAATATTTGCTGCATAAGCTGATGAGTTAGAGAAAATACCGCCGCCGTTTACCGCTTTATTAAAACTTATCGTGTTGTTCGTGATTGTTGGGTTTGAAGCTCCCGTAACATAAACGCCGCCGCCGTAGGAACTTGTTGCAACAAAAGCCGTATTGTTCGTTATGGTGCATAAGTTTAGAGTCGGATTTGAGCCTGTAATATGAAAACCGCCGCCTTCTTCTTCGCAGATATTAAGATTTACGACACAACTTGTAAACGTAGGTGCCGAATTTGTAGTAACATAAACGCCGCCGCCGTCGTCCACTGTGAAATTATTTTCGATAGTACAATCGGAAAACGCGGCTCCTGAGTTTTCTAAATATACCCCGCCGCCGTTATCGTCGGCGCGGTTGTTGATAATTCTGCAATTTCTTATTGTCGGCGAGGCATTTTGTAAAAAAACGCCGCCGCCGTCATTTTCAGTGTCTGCCCAGCCTTCCGTGATTGTAAATCCGTCGATTATTGCAGTATTTGTAACTGTTCCGGCATTGCTGTAAATAACATGGTATGAGTTAGTTGCATCAAATACGGCATTATTATCAACATCGCCGCTGAGTATCGTAACGTTCACAACATAATCACGCATGGCAAACGTGGGCGAGCCTACTGCCGGAAATCCGCCATAGATAGCAACGCCGTTTTTAGGACGAAATTCATCTGTTTGTAAAACTCCGGGCTTATATGTTCCGGCTGCCACCCATATTTCCTGCCCGGAAACGGCAGCGGTGATAGCCGTTTGCAAATTTGTATAAGCATTTGCCCACGAAGTGCCGTTGTTAGCACCTGAGGCAGAAGCATTTACATAAATTTGACCATTTAGCGCAACAGTGCTGAACAGTGCAAATAAGGTTGAACATATAAATATTTTCGACTTCATGGTCGTATTTTTTGAAATTCGGAACTCAAAAATGAAACAACATTTCCTACAAGACTCTTAAAAGAGCACATAAGTTGCATAAGCGCAAAAATAAAGATAAATTCTGTATCTGACTATAAACCTATTAATTTTTTGACAATTTTATTAACACTTTTTTTAAAACGCTGCAAAATCTCGAAAAATTGTTCAATATTTGTGCATAAATATATAATGAGTCCGGTCTAAAAAGTCTGTTTTATTTTAGCTAAACAATCTATATGC
>DYSM01000186.1:0-3775 GCA_020718265.1 Draconibacterium orientale
ACTACTTTTTGACCATTGAATGACCACAGAATGACAATACATTCAATTGAAAAAACAGCAATAATCTACATGAAATCAAATATTTAAACATTTTCTTACAAACACTATTTAAAGAATTATATAATTTACTCATACTAAGAAAATCAGCACATTAACATATCATCAAATTAACACATTTCCGGTATAATCATCTGTAATAGACTGATAATTCGGCATTTCCTATTTTAGTTGTAAAACTTGGTTTTAAATTGAGTCGCGGTGCGTTCAAACCGGACAAAAAACGGGTTGCTCCGGTAAATACGCGCGCTTCGTCCCAAGCTCCTGCGTCTATAAACGATTTCAGAACCTCTGCCCCGCCCTCCACAATTACAGACTGTATTTCATTGTCATGCAGAAATTTAAAAATATCTTTCAACAAAAATTCACCAAACAGGACATTTACAAAAGTCAAGTTTTCGGAAGAAATTGCGTTTTGTTCCGTAAAAACATAGGTTTGCTGCTGTCCGTCGAACAAATTCAAACCTTTGGAAAGCCTTAAATTTTTGTCTAACACCAAACGCGCAGGTTGCCGCCCTGCCCAATCGCGCACATTCAGTTTCGGATTGTCTTTTTCGGCGGTATTCGTGCCCACAAGCACTGCAGACTCTTCGGCACGCCACTTATGAACAAGCATTCGCGCGTAATCGTCTGTAATCCAATTCGGTCCGACGGGCGTTTCCGATGTTCGTTCAAAATCGAGAAATCCGTCGGCAGTTTGTGCCCATTTCAAAATGATGTACGGGCGTTTTTGTTCGTGAAATGTAAAAAAACGACGGTTCAAAAAACGACTTTCATCTTCCAAAACACCTACAATGACTTCGACACCTGCATCTTGCAGCATTTTAATACCTTTTCCGCTCACCTTATCA
This sequence comes from Draconibacterium orientale, assembly GCA_020718265.1. Lineage (GTDB taxonomy): Bacteria > Bacteroidota > Bacteroidia > Bacteroidales > JAADGE01 > DYOJ01. The sequence continues at coordinate 909 of DYSM01000186.1, forward strand.
AACGAGTCGGAACAACCGATAACAACTTTCGGAATTTGTTTTTCAATAATCATACGCGAGCAAGCAGGCGTGCGTCCCACGTGCGCACACGGCTCAAGATTCACATACAACGTAGAATGTTTCAACAAATCGGACTGTTTTACCGAATTTACGGCATTTACTTCGGCATGAGCTTCGCCGCAACGTCTGTGAAAACCTTCGCCGATAATTTGCCCGTCATACACAATCACAGAGCCGACCATCGGATTCGGTGCCGCGTGCAAACGCCCGAATTCCGCCAATTGCAGGCATCGACGCATAAAAAATTCGTGATTTTCCGACATTTTTTTTTCTGCAAAAGTAAATTTCTTTTAAATTGCATGATAATATTTTTTCAATGACAGTTTCTGAAAGCAAATTATACATTCGCACCGAATTAGCCGAATTATATTCAAAAAATGAAACAGAATCGTTTATTTCTATCATTTTTGAAGACGCATTGAACTATTCAAGAAATAGACATCTGGCGTACCCGGAACTTGGAATATTGTCAGATAATATTCTAATTGTCAAAACAATAACCGAACGGCTAAAACAATTTGAACCGATTCAATACATTATCGGGCACACCGAATTTTTTGGATTGAAGTTTTTTGTAAACACACACACGCTCATCCCGCGCCCCGAAACAGAAGAATTAGTCGATTTAATTATCCGAGAACATAAACAGAAAAACGCCGTAAACATCTTAGACATCGGCACCGGAAGCGGCTGTATAGCCTGTGCTTTGGCGGCAAATTTACCTTCGGCTTTTGTATCTGCACTTGATAAATCTGTCGATGCGTTGGCGGTTGCCGAACAGAATTTCAATCACAATCGTGTTAAAATTAGAATAATTCAGGAGGATATTTTAAACTACAATTTATTAAACTTCAATGATTTGAAATTCGATATTGTGGTGAGTAATCCGCCATACATTTGCGAAAGCGAAAAAGCATTGATGCACGCCAATGTTTTGAATTACGAACCGGAATCCGCGCTGTTTGTTTCCGACCAAAATCCTCTAATTTTTTACGATGCAATTTCTGATTTTGCACTAAAATATCTAAACGATGCAGGCAAACTGTATTTTGAAATTAATGAAGCATACAGCTTCGACATTTTGAAAATGCTTTTTTCTAAAAAATTCAAAAACTGTACTTTATATAACGATATCAACGGAAAACACAGAATTGTAACTGCTGAAAAATAAGTTGGATTTTATGGTAAAACCGACACTTTTTTAGTATTTTTGTCCAAAGTCAAAATTTAAAAAATATAAAAAATGAGCACAATTAAAAAAGTAGCCGTTATCGGCGCGGGAACCATGGGAAACGGCATTGCGCATGTGTTTGCGCAAAACGGATATGATGTAACACTTATCGACATCAGCGATTCCGCACTCGAACGTGCGCTCGCAACCGTGAAGAAAAACCTTGACCGTATGATAGGAAAAGGAACTATTACAGAGGACGTTAAGTCGGAAACTATCGGGAGGCTTCGTACGCACACAAGTTTAAAAGCCGGCGTAGAGAATGCGGATTTGGTTGTGGAAGCTGCCACAGAAAATGAAAAAATTAAGCTTGATATTTTCAGGCAATTGGATGAACTTACAAAACCGGAAGCAATTTTAGCTACAAATACGTCGTCCATTTCCATTACTAAAATTGCGGCAGTAACCAAACGTGCAGATAAAGTCATCGGAATGCACTTTATGAATCCTGTGCCTGTCATGCAACTTGTTGAAATCATTCGCGGCTACAATACATCGGATGAGGTTACCAAATTAATTATGGAAACTTCAAAAACATTAGGCAAAGTACCCGTTGAAGTAAACGACGTTCCGGGTTTTGTGGCAAACAGAATTTTGATGCCGATGATAAACGAGGCTATCATTACGCTAAACACAGGCGTTGCAGGTGTGGAAGAAATTGATACCGTAATGAAACTCGGCATGGCGCATCCGATGGGACCGTTGCAATTGGCTGATTTTATCGGACTTGATGTTTGCCTTTCCATCATGCGCGTGTTGTTTGACGGTTTGGGTGAAACGAAGTACGCGCCGTCGCCTTTGCTGGTAAATATGGTAACGGCGGGCGATTTGGGCGTAAAATCCGGTCGCGGATTCTATTCTTGGGGACACGGCACCAAAGATTTGATTGTTGCACCGCGATTTAAAAAATAGTTTTTTTTGATTTCAGATTAAACCTTTTTGATTTTGACCGGTCAAAACATCAAATTCAAACACAAAGGAAATTTAATCATTCAAAATCAAAAAATCATGAAAAAAGTAAGTTTAAAATTGGCGACAGTATTGATGTTTGTCGTTTTAATGAGTTCGGCAGCTTTTGCGCAACCCGGCAGCGGTAACGGAAAAGGTATGGCTGACGGAACATACCCCGGAATTTCAAATTTATCTGCCGAACAAGAACAACAAATTGAAAAACTTCGTACGGCACATCAAAAAGAAATGTTGCCGCTCCGAAATCAGCTTGGCGAAATGAAAGCTAAGCTTCGCACGCTAACAACCGGCGATAAAGTTGATATGGCTTTGGTAAACAAACAATTGGAAGACATTTCCGACGTAAAACTCGCCATGGCAAAAAAACGTGAGGCGCACAAACAAGATGTTCGTAAATTGCTGACCGAAGACCAACGCGTTCAATTCGATATCCACGCCGGTAAAGGCAAAGGCGGCGATTGCGGAAAACACGGAAAAGGTCCGAGAGGCGGAGGTCAGGGTAACGGAAACGGAAACGGACCACGCTGCAACAGATAATTTTTTCGACAAACATTACTCAAAAATCAAAAATCCCCGAATGTTCTGCAACGTTCGGGGATTTTTTTTT
>DYSM01000186.1:3875-5872 GCA_020718265.1 Draconibacterium orientale
AAAATCTAAAGTCTGTCGTCTAATTTCTAACGTCTTCTATGAGTGTCCTTTGATAACGATTTTCATCACTTTCAAATTCAACACAAAAAAACGCACAAATTGTCGTAACATACACGTACGCAGAAATTGAACTGCTTTTGTGGACTCGGTGCCATACGAAATTTCGCTGTAAGGCTCATTTTTATCTAAACTTTTTGGCATGATATTATATTTTTTTTGATATTAATACTTTGATTTACAGTTTTAAATAAAAAGATGTTTATTCCGGAATCAAATTCCAACCAAATTTTCCTTTTGCTTTGTAAATAAACATGTAGTGCATAAAAAGTTTCATCCAATGCCCTGCAAGTCCCACTTCGCCGACGGTATCGTTGATGTTACGCCCCCATTTCGGATAAGTGTCCCAGTCCGGAACTATCGGCGATACGGTCATAACAGCGGCTTGTCCTTTGCGGATACCATAACCTGCTGACACGATGCACGCGGCACCCATACGAGCCATCGACGCGCGGTGCGGATGATCTTTGCTACCCGTTTTGATGCGATGCGCGATGTTTTCGGCAACTATTTTTCCGATAACGCCCGACGGCATTCCGGTGCGCGGCGGTGTGGGCACAATTGTTAATCCGTTGGGGTTCGTGTAAGGTTTGGAGATGTCGTGCGGCGGCGCGAATGCAATGCCGGCAGCATATACATTATCGTAAAGCGGACTTTGATAGATTGAGGGCCAATCAATTGCGCTCCATTGTTCGTAAGGTTTGGGCGTGTAATCGGCATCTACTTTCATCATGCCGTTGGGTGCAAACACTTTTGCGGTAATATCTTCGCCGGCTTTGTCATAAGCTTTCATGCCTGCGCCGGCAAAACCGGGAATGAGCATGGCAAAGTCGAAGGCTTTTGAGAGTTTGTTGCCGTCTAAATCTTCGTAATGTGCAACGCCTTGTTCAACTTTGGTAACGCCTGCACGTTTTATCCAACGAATGCCGTATTCTTTAAAAATAGATTCGGTAAATATTTTTGTGGGTGTAACATAGCCGTTTCGTTTCACATACGCGCCGCCCAAGCCAAAGTCTCCGAGTTCGTATTCGTTTGATATCCACCAAATTTCCGCAAAGTCGTGAAGTTTGCGTTTGTCTATTTCAAAAGCGATGTTCAAAGCATATTCAAATGCTGCGCCTTGGCAGGTAGCCATCGGATGTCCTGTGCCGATGAGAAAGGTTTGTTTTTCGCCTTTTTCCATTTTTTCCAAACTTTTTTGCAAATTTTCCCATGCATGTGCGGCGTGGTCGTACGAGCATACGGAATTTGTAAATTTATCGGGACCGAGACCTTCAGTAGCGGCAAAATTCAGTTTCGGACCTGTGGCGTTTATCAGATAATCGTATTCCACATTTTCTTCTTGTCCGCTTTTTTCTTTATCTACATAACGAACTTTTACATAAGGTTTTGCCGATGTTGCGTCGCCTTCCGGATGAATGGCTACTGCGGCGGCTTGCTTATGCACAATACCCATTTTGGTGTAAACGGGTGCAAGTTTGAAATACACTTGCTCAGGTTTCATTAATCCGACGCCGACCCAGATGCTGGACGGAATCCATTGATAGTTGCTGTTCGGGCTTACAACAATCACGTCGTGTGCCTTACCGAGTTTCTTTTTTGCAATCATTGCGGCGGTATGCCCGGCGATGCCTGCACCTAAAACAACTACTTTTGCCATGCTTTCTTTTTTTTGTGGTGGTTATTGATTCGAAATAAAATACACTATGTTCTAAACTGATAATACAAAGTCATTTTTTAATTGTAAACATTGAATAACAGTGTATTAAGTCTGAAATTTGAAATCTCACGTCTGTTCTCTTATTTTATGTTACAAATCTATAAAAATAGATTAAAACATCCAAATCTAACAATGAGTCCGGTCTAAAAAGCCTGTTTTATTTTGGCTAAACAATCTATATGCTTGATTATCAGTGTTTTTGAAAATATTTTATAATTTA
>DYSM01000187.1 GCA_020718265.1 Draconibacterium orientale
TTACAAACTTTATGAACTTTACAAACTTTATGAACTTTACAAACTTTATGAACTTACCGAACTTATTTTACGATTCCGAGCAGTTCGACTTGAAAAATCAAAGTACTGAATGGTTTAATGTCGCCGCCGGCGCCGCGTGAGCCGTAAGCCAAGTCCGCAGGAATGTAAAGTTCCCATTTCGAGCCGACGGGCATGAGTTGCAACGCTTCTGTCCAACCTTTTATCACTTGCGTAACGCCAAATTCTGCCGGTTCTCCGCGGTCATACGAGCTGTCGAATTTTGTGCCGTTGATGAGCGTACCGCTGTAATGCACTCTTACTTTGTCCGTTGCAACGGGTTTTACACCTGTTCCTTCGGTGATAACTTTGTATTGCAAGCCGCTGTTTGTGGTTTTCACGCCTGCTTTTTTTCCGTTTTCTGCAAGAAATTTTTTGCCTTCTTCTACGGCTTCTTTATGATTTTCAGATTCTTTGTCTTCAAAGAATTTTTGTATGGTTTCGTTGGCTTGCTCGCCCGTCATTTTTGCCTGATTTTTGTAAAAATCGTGAAATGCTTTGCCAATTGCCGCCGGACTGATGTTGTCAATATTCTGACTTTTCAGATTTTCTGCGATGCTGATACCGAAGGCATAACTAACTGTGTCTGTGTAAGTTTCGAGTTTTACATTGTCGAATTTTTGAGCTTCGTTCTCCATGTATAAAAATGTTAAAAGTGAAAGAAATAAAATGCGTTTCATTGCGATTTTTGTTAAATTTTGAAGGCGTGAAAATAATGTTAAATTTTGAAACATCAAAAAAGCTAAGCAATTTTAACTAAAATTCTTGTATTTTTGCAAAAAAGTTCAAAATGAAATATCTGATATTCATTCCGTTTGTTTTTGTTGTGTTTTCACAAGCATGTATCCGTCCTGCCGGTTCTGCGCCGCAATTACCTGATTCTGTGGCGTTTAACATTGAGTATTCTCTTCTGAAACAGTTAAATTCCGGTGGTTCCCATGCCAAAGCAGCATATACAGCCGCAAAAGCTTGGACTATTATTTTGGCTGATTCGGTTTTTTTGCCGTTTAACGCATATTCGGAATATAGCGCGGTTGAGCCTGAGTTACAAGAGAATGATTATTGGATGTGGAAAACTGATTTTATGCACAACGAAAAATTATATGAAACGTCGTTAGTCTGTCGAATTAAAGGAGACACAACATCGTGGTTTCAATATATCGGGCGCGATACGTCTATTCTAAATTACAAATGGATGGTCGGAAAAACGGTTTCGGCTAACGATTCTGCTTACTGGGAAGTGTCTGATCATCCGTTTAATGCGCTTAATCGCGGGTATTATTTAGCTGTCAAAAAAAATGAGGTCGGACTGTTAAAACGTGTCGGATACGCAACCATATATATAGAGGTGTCCGATGTGCAGGTTGAATCGTATAATTTGCTCTGGACGGTGCGAACCGGAGCAGGCGAATTTATCGACATCTATTTGAATAGTGAAGATTTGTCTGGCAAAATTCGGTCTGTTTCCGGCTTTGGCGACGAGACTTGGCATTGTTGGGACGAAAATCTCAAAAATATCGACTGTGAATCTTCAAAATAATATACTTTCCATAGTTTTTTTTCGTATTTTAGATATTAGTTTTTTTTATTAAATTTTAGAAATTATGAAGACGAATGTAAGACAGATTTTTCTTGCGCTTTTGGCGATACTTTTCGTGGCGCAATCCTGTAAAAAAGAAGATGAAGGCACGCCGCCGGAAATTCCGCCGGCAGATGCGGCATTTAAAATTTCTACCGATGATTTTAATAACTCCTCCAAAGGTATGGCGAATTGGGGAAACGCTGCAATTCACGTATTTGTATGGCAAACAGCCATAAATTTAACAATGGTGCTACCGGTTGCGGCTTATGCCGAAGCTGTGAAGAACCACGAACCCGAATACATCGGCGAACAAACGTGGGAATGGACTTATGATTTTACCGTTTTGGTAAAACATTCCGCAAAACTACACGGCACAGTGCGCGGCGATTCCGTCGATTGGAAAATGTATATTTCAAAAGAAGGTGCGTTTGAAAATTTCTTGTGGTATACCGGCACGAGCGCATACAACGGAACAGGCGGCTACTGGGATTTGGTAAAATCACCGACAGAAACTGGGAATTGGTTGCACATCGATTGGAAACGCAACAACGATGAAACCGGCTATATAAAATATTCCGGCGTAAAAAACGGCTCCGACATTTACGGCGATTACATTCATGCAGAGCGCACAGGTAACGACCTCGATGCAAAATATGACATACGCGATGCGTCTGAAAGCAAAGATGTCTTCATTGAATGGAGCACTCAATTTAAAAACGGCAAAATAAAAAGCTCAAAACTTTTTAGTGATGAAAATTGGCATTGCTGGGACGAATCGCTCCAAGATGTTGATTGTGCAAAGTAATTTTGTGTTTGTATGAAAACATGTAAATATTTGACATTATGTGTGTTATAGTTATTTTTTCAATCGAACATTATGTCATTTAGTGGTCATAAATGGTCAAAAAGTAGTCATTCATAGTTTTTTATTAAATTTCAATTGAATTTCTACAAAATTTCTAAAAATATTCGGAACGAAATATTGCTATATCGTAAAGAATTTCAATAAGTTATGAGTTTTCTTACAACGATTGTTTAGAAAATGAATTTTGCCAAAGTTCTGCTTTGGCAATTTTTTTGAGAACTTTTAAACACTCGACATTGCTTCCACCGGATCCATTTTTGCGGCTTTGCGCGCCGGAGCAATGCCTGAAATTATTCCGATGCTTACCGACAGCACAATTCCGGAAATCACGTTGCCTTTGCTCATTTCAAAGCCCATATCTGTACCGGCATTCATAGCCATAACTATCAGATATACAACAGATAAGCCGATAATTCCGCCCAAGAGAGACAGTACAACAGCTTCGGACAAAAATTGCATTAAAATATACCAACGTTTCGCACCTAACGCTTTCTGAATGCCGATAATGCGCGTTTGTTCTTTCACGGAAACGAACATTATATTTGCAATGCCGAATCCGCCGACTAAAATTGAAAATCCGCCGATAATGATTCCGACCAAATCCACCATAATAAAAATACCTTTGAACCCTTCGGCAATCAAACTTGCCTGATTAAGCGCAAAATCGTCATCCTGAGTTGGTTTTAAGTGTCGATATGCACGCATAAGTGCTTGAATTTCAGCTTTTAACTCTTCCGCATCCATTCCGGCTCGCGGTTCTGCCATAATCATAGGTCCGCCGTCTTGGTTTTTGATGTTTACGATTCGGCGCATAAACATCACGGGCAACATCACAGTTTTATCCAGCGACATGCTGAACATATCTTCGCCTTCTTTGCCAAAAATTCCGATGACGGTAACTTTCTTGCCGTCCACCGTAACTGTCTTACCGATAGGATATTCGCCCTGAAAAATCTCTTCTGCAATTGTATAACCGAGCATGGCAACATTTCGTCCGTGTTCAGTTTCAAATTCCGTGAAAAATCGACCTTGTGAAAGCTCAAAATCTTTGATTTTTGAATAATCGTAATCCACGCCGTTGATGCTTGCATTTGATGCCACGTTGTTTCTGTATTTCAGCGTCTTAGCTGCAAAAACCATGAAACAGAACGATTCTCCGATTTTGGATTTTTCGCGCAAAAATTTAGCCTCTTCAGGCGCGGGCACAGGGCGTTTGATGTAGTCCCACCACGCGTAATCGCCGCCGAATTGCCAAGGCCATTTTTGAATGTAAATAACATTGTCGCCCAAGCTGCCGATGCTGTTTTTGATGGAGCGTTCCAATGAGCCGATGACTGTGAAAACCGTTATCATGGCAAAAATGCCGATGCTGATGCCGAGTAATGACAAGAACGAACGCAATTTGTTGGATTTCAACGAATTAACGGCATGTAAAAAACTTTCTTTCAGCAAAAAAACGAACTGCATCGGGCGAAAAATTTCTCACAAAGATAAACTAAAACCGTGTTTTACGTTATAAAGTGGACGGATAAATTGTTTGATTCAATGTTTTTCCGTAAATTGCAGCATTAGAAACTTGAAATTAGAAATTATACAATAGCAACAATAAATTTGTAACTTGATTTTTTTAAATATAATTTTTTTAAATAGAATAGCGATGAAGAATTTCGTGTTATTGACATTAATTACTTGGTTATCAGCAGGTTTGTTTGCGCAATCGAGTCTCAAAGTGTATTCACTTTTGAAAAGTGAGTCGTCGCACGTGAAGTTGTTTCTTAATGATATTCAGCAAGATTCGGAATATGCTGCGGAAGCCGAAATTACAGATTTAGCTCTCGGTACTTACGAACTACGAGTTACGTTTAATGCGGATTCGATTGCGGATGTGATTGAGCAAGTGGTAGTTGAGCCACATACAGCAATTGTATTTCGCGTGGAAGAAAAAACCGCGATGGGCAAAGAGATGGGCACTTTGGGCAGAAGCATGGGGCGCGTGTTCGGAACGGTAAAAGACGACGAAGAAGAAGGCTTGGTTGAACACTATAAAATCGTCAAAGTTTCGGAAACGAAGACGAAATAATGAAACTTGGAAGACCAACTTTGCCAAAGTTATGGAACTCTGGCAAAGTTATATAGTCTGATATTCACAAGGTTACAAGGTTACAAGCAAAATTTGTAGCTCAACATTTTGTAATACAATTTTGCAGCCAAGAAATCCGGTGCTTTGAAACCCGAAATTGGTGCAAGTTCTACGAGGTCGAAGCCTACAACTTCCTTTTGTTCAAATACTTGGCGCAAATATTGAATCACCGGATTCCACAACATTCCGCCCGGTTCGGGAGTGCCGGTTGCGGGCATTATGGACGGGTCAAATACGTCTAAATCAACAGTAATATAGACTTTATCGGTCATCATGTCGATTGTTTTTTGCATCCAATCCGTTTTGCCGTAAATTTGTTCGGCGAAGAAACATTTTTCGCGGTTAAGATACTCATTTTCACAGGCATCCATGCTTCGGATTCCGATTTGGATGAGATTCGTGTTTTTCGACGCATCGTGCAGCGCGCAGGCGTGGTTGTAGGGCGTGCCCATGTAACTTTTGCGCAAATCGGCGTGTGCATCGAGATGTAAAACCGTGAGATTTTCGTATTTTTCGTAATGCGCTTTGATTACGCCGATGCTTACCGAATGCTCTCCGCCGAATGACGTCAAAAATTTGTCGGTTTCCAAATACTTTTTCGAAGCCGAGTAAACAGCCTCAAACATCGCTTCGGGCGACGAATCTTCCGAAATTTCGGGCACAATGTGAATTGCTTTTTGGTAAACTTCCGAATCGGTTTCAATGTCGTAAAGTTCCATATTTTCGGCAGCGTTCAGAAAAGCCGTAAAGCCTTTGTCCGCGCCCTTGCCCCATGTGCTTGTGCCATCGTAAGGTATTGATTGTAAGAGAATTGCAGCCGAATCGAAATCGGCGTATTGGTCTTCTATGCCTGCAAAATTTGCCATAAATATTCTTGTATTCTGTTTATTATTTTTGAAAATGAAATTGATTTAACCCCATGTAATAGGAACGTAAAAGGTTGTTAATTGCAGAGTTAGAGTTTTCGCCGAGTTGAGTTATCCAAACAGCAATATCTTCATCGATTTTTAGTTTTATTTCTACTTTTTTTTGAGGTGTGTAGCGCATGGCATCTTCCCAAAATGAAGCGTCAGTTTCTGCAATTTCGGTGTAATTTATCGATTTTTCAGACTGTTGAGACAGTTTTGCCCAATCAGTTTTATTTGAATGTTTCATGATATTTTTCTTTTATCTTTTCAAAAATTCAAATTCATAAATTTTGGGTTCAATTTTTTGAGCCAAAAGTTT
>DYSM01000188.1 GCA_020718265.1 Draconibacterium orientale
TTATAAAATATTTTCAAAAACACTGATAATCAAGCATATAGATTGTTTAGCTAAAGTAAAACAGGCTTTTTAGACCGGACTCAATAAAGAAATTCAATGTGTTGTGAGTTTTCTTAAAATCACAATAGTGCTTACGTTTTGAGTTTTTTCTTCTTTGCAGCAGGAAACAAAATATTGTTCAAAATTAAACGATAGCCGGGAGAGTTCGGGTGAAGTTCAAGCTCTGTTTTCGGGTCGCCCACAAAATGTTGATAATCTTCCGGGTCGTGTCCGCCGTAGAATGTCCAAGTGCCCTTGCCGAACTCGCCATGCAGATAGCGCGCTTCGTCTTTGGCTTTAAGTTCGCCCATCACAAGGACTTCGGGCTTGATGAAACGCTTGTCAAACGACGTGGTTTGTCCCATGAAACCTTTTACAATTTTTGTGTGGTTTTGGCAAAGCATCGTCGGCACCGGATCCCATTTTGCCGAATAATCGAACAACATGAAATAGTCGCTGTTTTTGTCCACATGCCGTTTTGTGGACAAGTCTATGTTTGAAAATTCGTATTCCGTTGGGTTTCTATTAAGCGTGAAATCACGAAAAGCAAGGGTTTGCGTGAAATCAAGTTTGCTCTGCGCATCGGGGTCGGACGGATCGCCGTCGAACATACTTTCGCAAATGTCTGTATTTTGTGCGGCAAGTGCAATTTCATAAGAATCTGTTGCAGAACACATTGCAAATAAAAAGCCGCCGTTAAAAATATATTCCTGCAAGCGTTTCGCGACAAAAAGTTTTAGCTGCGAAACTTTTGCAAATCCAAGTTTCGTTGCATCTTCTTCGGCTTGGCGTTGTTGCTCACGATACCAGGGCGCGTTGCGGTATGAACCGTAAAATTTACCATATTGCCCGGTAAAGTCTTCGTGATGCAAGTGCACCCAATCGTATTTAGAGAGGTCTCCGCGCACAATTTCTTCGTCGTAAATACGCTCATACGGAATTTCTGCATACGAGAGCACCATCGTAACAGCATCGTCCCACGGCAAATTGCCTTCAGGAGCGTACACGGCTACTTTCGGAGCTTTTTCGAGTTTAACTTTGTCCATGTTTACTTCCGGACGGGCAATTTCGTTATAAATCAGCGACATTTGAGCATCAGCAATGATTTCATACGTTACACCTCGTATTATACACTCATCCTCAACATCTTTGTAATGCTGAAGGCTAAAGCTTCCGCCTCTGTAATTCAGTAACCAATTGACTTCTAAATTGTTTTGTAAAATCCAAAACGCAATTCCGTAAGCCTTCAAGTGGTCTTTTTGGCTGTCGTCCATCGGAATTACGATATGCACGGCGAAAACTTGTAACGCCGACAGTAATAGTATGAGGGAAATAAGATATTTTTTCATAAGATAACCTATTGAGATTTTTTAATTGAATATTTTGTAGGACTAAAATTATTAAAGGCACATAACATTACACCGAGTAACTGTCATTTTATTATTTGCAAACAATTTTTGACAAGTAACTAAATATTTCAATTATTTTCATCGTTTATAGCCATAAAAATTTCCATTTTTAAACTTTCACTAAAATCTATTTCGTAAAATATCGAATTTAGTATCTTTTGTAGCATATCTTTACTTATTTTTCCGGCTGCTAAATGATAACTAATATTTTCCATTTCAGTTATGAACCTACGAATTATCTTAAAATATCCGTTAATCAACAGAAAATCTGTTCCTAATGTTATAGATAAACGTTTATTACCATCAACAAAACAGTGACTTTTATTTACTGCATAAACTAAATGGTTTAGTTTTTCTTCAATAGTCGGGTAATAATCATCGTTCCGAATATGCGCTAATATACTCTCAAGTGTCCCTATATTTATAATGCCATCTTCACCTCCGCCACTTATTTCAATCGTTTTACGATGAATTATTTCGGTTCTTGTTAAATCAATATAATCCATCGCTACGTTCTTTCTTTTAAACGTTTAAACACATCTTTTGTTATATCTAACCACTCTTCCAGTGATTTACTATTTTCGCCGATAAATTTTTCAAAATCATCTGCGGGTAAAGATGTTACATATTCTTCTAATTTTAAATGAAATACACCTTTTAATGCATAATCTTTTGATGCCATTTTAGTCCTTGCATCTTCTATTAAAGGAATTAAAAATGGTTGACTTAAAAAATGTGTAAAAATATCATCAACTTCGTTATATTCTAATTTTCGCTGTTTTTCTTTACTGTTTTTTTCAATTTCTTTTGCCAAACCATATTCAAAACTTGAAATTAACAAAAGTATTTCAGCATACATAGCCTTTTGTTCGTCTGTATCTTCTGATAAATTTAAAATTTGTCTATACTCTTGGGCTTGTTCTTTAAAGATAGAATAATATATTTTGTCCACATATATAGGGTATTTAATCAAACTTAAATTAACGTGCTTTTCTAACGCATCAATAAATTCACGTTTGTAAAATTCTCCTTTAAAATATTGTATTACAAAATCTTTATCACGCTGATTGATATATTTTACATTACCGCCCGTTTTTTGATTAATTGTATCAATTACAATATCTAAAATTGCACTTCTTAAAGTTCTTGCCTTCTCACTTTCAACAAGTAACATACTTAAATTTAAAAAAGATTTAAAGTTAAATACGCCTAATTGTGGCGTTTTGGGTTTAATGTTTAATTTTTGACCATATAAATCCTTAAAGTCTTCTAAAGTTTCATCTTTTAATATCTCATATCCATTTTCATTTAATTCTTTATCATATTTTTTTAAATACCGTTTTATTGTTCTTGTATCTATTTCAAAGAATTGAGCAACTTGCTCTGTTAGTATTCTGTACTGATTTTTAAATAAAAATCCATCAATACCCGTTGCTTTTTGAATTTCTTCCAAAGCATATTTATTATTTAAAATATTTTGTCTGTTTATATCCGATGTTGTTAAATCAAATTTTTTACCTTTCATAATTTTCTTTTTTTTGTTTTCTTTCAATTCAACAGATTTTCTATCATGTTTATCTTTATGACATCATTGTCATGAACATCATTTGTTCATAACTGTTCTTATATTTTATGTTCATCTTTATGACATCATTGTCATGAACATCATTTATTCATAATACATCAGATATTACAATGATCATTTTTCATTATTATTATCCAGTATATTAATTTGAAGCAACATTTAAAGATATACGTTCAAAATGTCGTTCGAGACAACTAACTCTTTCACAAACGCACCAAACGAATTGTATGTTACAAATATAGTTATATTTCCGATTGAATCAAAATTCAAAATAGGAATCACAACACACCACTTTGTAAATATTTAAAAATAAAGAACTTACAATCCGTAAAAAAAACTAAATCCGTTTACAAGTTATTTTACAACATACTTTAAATAATTGTTATTTTTTTTTTTACTTTTGTTTGCTTTGATTTTTTTTCTAAGACAGAAAAATCGTCACAAAGCGGAGTTTAGGTTTGAAAATAGTTTAGATACATTGATATTTAATAAGTTATAATTTAATTTTTCACAAAATGAAAGTATATAAATCAAGCGACATCCGCAACATTGCCCTTGCCGGCAATGCCGGAAGCGGAAAAACGACTTTTGCAGAAAGTATGGCATTTGCCGGAAAAAAAATCAACCGTAGAGGTTCAATTGATGCACGCAGCACGCTTTCGGATTACCGAGCCGTGGAGCACGAGTATCAAGGTTCCGTTTATTCTTCTGTAATGCACACGGATTACGACGGCGTGAAAATCAATATCTTAGATGCACCGGGCGCATTGGATTTTATAGGTGCCTCCGTATCGTCTATTTACGCATCTGACGCTACTATAATGTTGCTCAATGCGCAAAACGGCGTAGAAGTCGGAACAGAAATTCATTGGCGTACTACCGAACGTTTGAAAAAACCTGTTATCTTCGTAATCAATCACTTAGACCACGACAACACTAATTTTCAAAAAACAGTTGACGAAGCCAAAGAAACATTCGGAAACGTGGGTTTGGTTCAATATCCGATTAATCCGGGTCCAAATTACAACGCGTTTATCGATGTTATTCGAATGCAACTGTTTACGTGGAAAGACGAAAACAGCGCACCTATTATTTCCGATATTCCGGCAACCGAACTCGAACAAGCAGAGGCGTATCGCGCAGCGTTAATAGAGTCGGCTGCCGAAAGTACGGACGAACTGATGGAAAAATTCTTCAACGACGGCACACTTTCAACTGCCGATATGCGCAAAGGAATTTTGCAAGGTTTACTCTCGCGCAGTTTCTTTCCGATGCTTTGCGCATCGGCAAAAAAGAATTTCGGCGTAGAACGTATTATGGAATTTATTAAAAATGCCGTGCCGTCTCCCTTGCACATGCCTAACTCCTTAACTAAAGACGGAGTTGAAGTGCCATGCAACGAAAACGGAAAAAAATCACTCTTTATTTTCAAAACTTCAGTAGAAGAACATTTAGGCGAAGTGATGTATTTCCGAGTAATGTCGGGCACGATTAACGAAGGAGACGACCTGATAAACGAAAACAACGGCTCGAAAGAACGATTGTCTCAGTTGTTCATATCCAACGGAAAAATGCGAGAAACGATATCAAGCCTTTTTGCCGGCGACATCGGAGCAACCGTAAAGCTGAAATCGACCAAAAACGAACATACACTCAACGAAAAAGGTGCCGATTTGCGTTATGCAGGTGTGCCCTACCCGAACCCAAAAATTCGTTTCGCAGTAAAAGCAAAAAGTGAAGCAAACGAAGAAAAACTCGGCGAATACCTCCATCGTTTGGCACACGAAGACCCAACTTATGTGCTTGAATACTCGAGCGAACTGCGTCAGGTCATCTTACACGCACAAGGCGAACACCATTTGAACACACTGAAATGGCATTTCGACCATACTTATAAAATCGATATTGAATTTATGCCGCCGCGCATCCCATACCGCGAAACAATCACAAAAGCCGCACAAGCCGATTATCGACACAAAAAACAATCGGGCGGTGCCGGACAATTTGGCGAAGTGCACATGATTATCGACCCTTACGAAGAAGGTAAACCTGCGCCGTCCACATTCAAAATTGATAATAAAGAACACACCGTAACTGTAAGAGATACACAAGAAATCAACCTCAAATGGGGCGGCAAACTTGTGTTTTACAATTGCATTGTCGGCGGTGTAATTGATGCCAGTTATATGCCCGCAATTATCAAAGGGTTGATGGAAAAAATGGAGTTCGGTCCGCTCACAGGCAGCTACGCCCGCGACATTCGCGTGAGTGTATATGACGGCAAAATGCACGATGTGGATTCAAACGAAATGTCTTTCAAACTTGCAGGCGCAAAAGCATTCTCGGCAGCATTCAAAAAAGCAGGACCGAAAATTATGGAGCCAATCTACGAAGTGGAAGTTCTTGTGCCTACCGACTATATGGGCGATGTAATGAGCGATTTGCAAAACCGCCGTGCAATTATTTTGGGAATGGACAGCACAAAAGGTTTCCAAATAATTAAAGCTCGTGTTCCGCTTGCAGAAATAGCCCGATATGCAACCACACTGAGTGCAATCACAGGCGGACGTGCAACTTACGAAATGTCGTTCTTAGAATATGCTCCGGTTCCGGGCGAAATTCAAGATAAATTAATGAAAGAACACGTTGAAACGGACGCAGAATAGCTTCGTTTACAAACGTATCGACATAAATAGTGTTTGTAAGAAAATGTATAAATATTTGATATTATGTAGATTATCGTTTGTTTTTCAATCGAATGTTTTGTCATTTAGTAGTCATTCAATGGTCAAAAAGTAGTC
>DYSM01000189.1 GCA_020718265.1 Draconibacterium orientale
CGCTATATTGTAAAGAATTTCAACAAGTTATGAGTTTTCTTACAAGCACTAATTATGAAATATGAAATATGAAATATGAAATTTAAAATTTGAAATAGGAAAATTTAATCCTTGAAAACTCGGAACAAAAAATGACAATATTTGACTATAAATGACTACTTTATGACAAAAAAAATGACCGGTTTATGACAAAATATTGCTTACTCTTTTTTCAATAATCGTAAGCCTAAACCGACCAAAAAAATGGCAAAAGCTAAAAAATCAGCGACACCCAAAGCTGAGTACAAAGTGCCTATTTCTGAAAATGAATAACCCTCTTTTGAGATAAAATGAGTAAGTAATATTTGCGAAAATTGAATTAACAAGTTAGAAAGACCGCCGATAAACATCAAAATCGAAGTCGTATCCGATTTGCGAAACATGTGGATACCGGTTATGAGCGCAAATGCTCCGGCTAAAAGTAAACTTGGTAAAGCTGTTAAAAATGTTCCTATTTCTGACATAAAAAATGTCCGAACGCATTAGAGCATTCGGACATCAAATCTATAAAAATAAATGCTATTTTTCGACAACAATTTTACGAACCAGCGTAGAATTATCGTCAAACGTGAGGGTCAAAAAGTAAACGCCGGCTGCAATTCCGTGCAAATCAATCACATTTGATTTTGAATTTTCAAACGCATTGCGATATATTTCCTGACCGAGAACCGTGCGCATGTCAAGCGTATAATTTCGAGCGGTTTTTAAATTTATCGACAAAACGTTCGTTGCCGGATTCGGATACACCGACATTTCAGAATTTTCAACATCTTCAACACTCACAGGCGATTTTACCTGAAGTTTGTATGTAGATGTCGCCGTTAAACCGAATCTGTCAGTTGCCGTAATTCGAATGTAAAGTATTTGTTCAGAAGAAGTTACACCGCTCAATGTTTGCGTTTCAGCGTTATACGAAAGCCAAGTCGGAAGCGGCGAACCGTCGTCCAAAGTTGCCGAAAGCGTAATTTTATCGAAACGGTTTGCATCTGCAAAATTATCCGATGAAATTGCAAATTGGTATGGCGAATCGGTAAATGTCACTTGGTCGGCGATGTCCGTTTGGCGCGTCGGAGCCACGTTTCGTTCAAAAATCAATTCGAGCTGCGATGCGTTTACGCCTGCGACTGTTGCTGTAAAATTATGAACGCTTGCGGGTTGCATTTCAACTTCGGTTCCGAGACTATTGTCGCGGAAAGCCACAAAAATATTGTTCAAATTCAGTTCGGAGACTTGAATTCCGTACGTGCCTGCCGACGGGACTTTGTAAGTCATCGGAATTGTGTATAAATCGGTCGAGAAATTCAAGGAATTTATGGCAAATTCTATGTTTGAATTCAAATCAACCGTTGAAATTTGCGGAACATTTTCACCCCAAGAATAACGTTTATAGGCATCAAAATCGCCGTCAAAACCGGCGGAAGCCTCATCCATAAAGCGGATGACTGTTTCGTCGGAATATCCGCCGGATTCGATTTTCAAACGCATGACATCTGGCAAATTTTTGGGAGTTTTCCAAAATGGCTGGTCGTCGTGGGTGCGCGCAATCGTAGGAATTGTAAACGTTCCGCCCGCCGAATTATCTGTTTTGATAAAAAATCCCTGACTCATCGGAATATAGCGCGAACCGCCATTCACAGACAAACCCGGCGTTTGGTAGGTCGGACCTGCAACGTTGTAATATTTGTAATTATCGGCAGCATCGTCGTAATAATAAACGGTATTATTTACATTGGAAAGCGGCATCGCCTCCCAGTCCAAAGCCGAAGTAAAGGGGTTTGAAACCAAGTTCCAACCGTCAAAGTCAGTATAAGGCAAGCCGTTTGTGGCGTTTCCTGCGTGTGTGGAATACGAAGCCGTTGTAGGATAGCCTGCAACATTGTAATTCAATTCGCCGTTAAAAGTTACTGTCGATTCGGGATAATAGTAAATGTAACCTTTTGACGGACTGAGCGATCCGGTCGGTTCTTGCCAACCGGGTGTAGTTGCATAAAAATAATCGGGACCTGTCCACCAATCGTCCATTGTTTCATCATAATAATAGAAATTCACTGTATTGAAAGTCGTTACGGGCGCAGCAACAATGGGCGAACCCACAAAGTGCCACTGTCCTGTTTCGCCGTTAGCTTTTTTCAAAAAACGTTGCACGCGCGCTTGAACACCGCTATTATTCTGAATCAAAGAACCGTCTCCGTTGATATTGGATTGCACGATTAATCCGGCAGAACCGGCGGCGTTTGTTATTGCTCCGCTTACTGTCATTTGTCCGTTCGGTGCAATAGTTACACTCGACAAATTTTCAATGGCAATATTGTTGCAAACAGCAGTTAAGATACCGTCATCCACAATCGGATACCGCGGCATTCCGTTCGGTATTCTAACATTGTGAAGTGCAGTCGGGATAATTTCGAGTGTCCAGTTTGTAATATCTTGCCAATCGGTGCTCGTTGAGCCGTCCCAATACAAATCTATAATCACTTGCCCGACTTCCCAAGTTGCAAGCATTTCAACAGGTATGGAGTTAGAAAGTTCGCGCAAAGTTGGGTCGTCCGACCACGTTACGGGTGCAACACCGGTTGCTCCGACATTTACTGTAAAGTTCAGATTGAAAAACAAGCCGTTTGCCAAAGCCATTGCAGTCGGGTAATCGTTGTAAACAAACATTAATTTTCCCAAAACGGCATCGTTTACAATAACAAGTTCGGCAATGTTTATACCTGCTGCCCAATCGGAAGTGCTGACATACGTGAGTTTGGTTTCATCGTAATCAATTGTCCATTGAAAACCTGTTAAATCCGCAATAATTTGTGCCGTAACGGGAACAATGACAGGCAATCCGGGCGTTCCGGCAACCGTTCCTATTGTTAAAACGGCATTGGAAGGCGTGGCTATCGTAACGCTGCCGTCAGTCCAAGTTGTCGTAATTTCCAGACCTGAAGTATTTGATAATTCGCGCAAAGTCGGGTCATCCGACCAAATTACAGGTGCGACACCCGATGCTCCGGCTAAAATATTGAAATTCAGGTCGAAAAAAGTTCCGCTTGCTATCGCTGTCGGCGTAGGATAATCGTTATACACAATCATTAATTTACCTGCAACGGCATCATTTACAATCACAACTTGCGCAACATTCACGCCGGCGTTCCAATTTGAACACGATGTGTATGTGAGCTTAGTTTGGTCGTAGTCCACTGTAAATTGAAAACCGGTCATGTCGGAAATATCAACAGCAGAAACGGGCACAACCACAGGCGAACCGGCGATTCCGGCAACATCCGTAATCTCCAAAGTCGGACTTGCAGGTGCAGGAATCGTTACACTTCCGTTTAACCAACTTGTTGTAATTTCTTGTCCGCTTGTGTTTGAAAGTTCTCTTACAGTCGGGTCATCTGACCAAACAATTGTTGCGACACCGGAAGCTCCGCCCAAAATATTGAAATTCAAATTAAAAAATGTTGCGTTTGCAATTGTTGTCGGATCCGGATAATCGTTATACACAACAACCAATTTTCCGGCAACGGCATCGTCCACAATGGTAAGCTGTGCTGCATCTACGCCGGCGTTCCAGCCCGAACACGATGTATATGTCAATTTTGTTTGGTCGTAATCTACCGTAAACTGAAAACCCGACATGTTTGAAATATCGGCAGCCGTAACCGGCACAACAACCGCAGAACCGGCTGTTCCTGCAACATCGTCGATGTCTATGTTCGCCGAAGTCGGTGTTGAAATAGTTATACTTCCGTCAAGCCAAGTTCCTGTGATTTCAGCAGGAACTAAATTTGAGAGTTCGCGCTGCGTAGGATTATCAGACCAGACTAAATTTGCAGTTCCTGTTGCGCCGGTTTTTACAATAAACGTTATATCGCAAAGTTTACCTGACGCAATGGTAACAGAAGACGGATTGTTATTTCCGACTACAGTAACTTTTCCCGAGATTGCAGAATTTACAGTAATTCCGCCGCTTGTGCCCGCTGCCCAATTTGAGAAACTGACAAATTGCAATTTCGATGCGTCAAACTCAATCGTCCACTGATAACCTGCAAGATTTGTCAAGTTCTGTGCGTTTATCGGCACGGTTACACTTGAACCTGCGACACCCGAAACCTCGTCAATATCAAGCGTTGCCTGTGCAAATACAGTTATCGAAAAAAATAAAAAAAAGGATGTAAAAACTATTTGTTTCAAAAATTCTTTCATTCTGACCTAATTAAAAATTTATTTTCGAGATAAAATACCTCTGAAAAAAGAATACAAAACCTGAGTACAATTTTATGCACACATTTTGATTTGTATTTCAAATTGTATTCTTTTAAAGACTGTCCGCAAGATATTTTTTTGCAGACAGTCTTTAACATCGGCCGAAAATCTCTGTTATTTTACAACAGAGAATTTACGAATTATAAGTGTGTTATCCTTTTGAATTCTGAGCATGTATGTTCCGGTAGCCAAATGTTCAATATTCATTTTCGCATTTTTTTCGGCTGATTTCTGAGAAATCAGAACATTGCCTCCCAAAATATCTACAACTTCCAACGTTGAATTTTCAACATTTGTAACATTCAAGAAGCTGTTTGCAGGATTCGGATATACCGCAATTTCCGAATGATTTGAGACTAATCCGCTTTGGTTATTCGGGCTCAACATCGGAACGGAAAACCCAATGTTTGACAAAACAACATCATTGTAATCTCCAAATTCACCTTCGGCATTTTGTATCGGATATGAATCATTCAAAAGATTTTTAACATAACCTTTGATGTAGAACATATTATCGTTCGCTTCAAAATCTATTTTTGACAACGAAGAAAATGCGATATGTATGACACCGTCGTTTACAAAATAAAACAGTTCGGAACTGCCGTTAGCCATCGAAACGGTTGAAATATCAAATATGTCGTCATTATACGAAATATCAAGTGTTACGGAAGCCAAATCAGATATTCCGGCAGTAATAGCGACCGGAATTTCGAGATAATCGCCGTTTTGAGCATAAATTGTTTCGGATGTAGATAAATCGATGAAATTCAATGTTTTCGAACCGCCAAAATATGAGGTATTTCCGTCGCCGTAGCAAATTGCACCGAGATTCTTGGTAACATTGGCACCGCTTACCGTGATTGCGCCGCTTTCAACAGCCCAATTTCCGACTGAAAACGATGTTATTTGCGTTGAGATGCGTTGTAAGATAGACGTCAAGTCCATGGAAGTAAGCGTAGAAGACCCATTAACATCTCCTGAAATAAATTTCATTCCGGTCAGAACAAAGCCAACTTCTGCAGCGATATGCTTCTTGTAGATTGTAACATCCATTGATGTTACAGCTTTCCAAATCATTGCGATACTCGGACGAACCGTGTAATTTCCGTTCGCGACACCTGTAAATGTGTAAGCTCCGGCTGCGTCTGTTGTTGTTGTTGCAACCACATCAGCACTACTGTTTACTAATTCGACAGTTACACCGTTCAAGGGTGTGGTTACCGAATTTGAATATTTCAAAGTTCCGGAAACAGAGTATGTTGTAGCACCATTTACATTAACAGTTACAGTTTGACATGACGAATTTCCGCAAGCATTTTCCCAACGTCCGTAATAGGTTGTTGTCGAAGCCGGAGAAACAGATAAATTATCGCCTGTTCCGACTGATGTGCCGCCACAAGAGCCGGTCATCCAGCGGAAAGTAGAACCGGATCCGCCGGAGTATGATAATATGGAACTCTCGCTTACATTTATAGTCGACGGCGTTGCCGATACAGAGGTTGCTGCTAC
>DYSM01000190.1 GCA_020718265.1 Draconibacterium orientale
GCGGAGAAAGGGGGATTCGAACCCCCGGTACCGTATCGAACAGCACGACGGTTTAGCAAACCGTTGGTTTAAGCCACTCACCCATCTCTCCGTTGGGTGCTCTTAAACAAAAGCGATTGCAAATGTAGTCGCTTTTTGTTAAAAAACAAAATTTATTTTCAATTTTAATGTCGTGTTAATGATGATGTTCGTCGGAATTTGTATTTTTTGGCTTTGCCGAATCGCCTAACTGTTTGCGCATGTGCGTATCAGCCTCAGTATTTTGTATTTCGTGATATTCATGTACAGACAGTTTACCGTCCAAAAAAGCTGATGCCATGGCGGTTTGAACTTTTTCTTCTGCTGAAATCAAGCGCGCTTTGGCTTGTTCGGCTTCCGCGTGCGCGCGTTCTATGGCAAGTTCTGCGTGTACATCTTTCCCGATGCGAATTTCGGACACGTCCACAGAAATGACATCGAATGCTGTTCCTTTGCCAAGTTGTTGTTGCTCAACTTTATCGGCAAGCAAAAACGGACTTTGTAACACATCGTAATGGCTGGCAGCTCGCCCGATTTCGGTTGCAAGACTTTCGTCAATACGTGCAAGTACTGTCTGTTCGGTTGCGCCTCCGATGATATTTTTGAGATTTGCGCGCAGTGTAAGTTTCAGTTTCATAAACAATTGAACGCCGTCTCGCGCCACGCCGCTTACGGCATTTGTTTCAATCACTTTCGGATTTATGGCGGAATCCACAGCATGGCGCACATCAATTCCGGCGAGGTCGATGGAGGCAATATCTTTAAATCGCACATCGTGATAACGCGCTTCTTTGGCTGCGATAAAGGCATCTACGGTTTTTACAACATCGCCGTTTGCGAGGTAGTGTTCTTTTAAATCGTCGAGCGTAAATTCATCGTAACCGGCGTTGTGTGCGGCAACGAGTGTGTCCACAACTTTGATAACATCCACATTAGCAAGGTAATGCGCGGCGAGTTGTTTTAGGGTAATGTTGGTCAAATCGGCGTTATGTGCTGTAATTAGGGCGTGCATCACGGTTTCGACATTTACTTTTGCCAAAAATTGCGAAGCAAGTTCGTTGTATGAAATATCGAAGCCGGCGTTTACGGCTCTTATGGCTGTGTTTGTAACTTTAATAATGTCCACACCTGCGAGGTAACGATTCATAAGATCTTGAACATCAATTTTTAAGCCTGCATTTTTTGACTGAATAAGTGTGTTTATCATTAAATGTTGCGGAATGTTTTGAAAACGCATTTTAACTAATTTCCACCAACCTATACGCACTCCGGAAAGCCATGCTTTGTACCAAAGTCCGAACGGGACAAAATACCAAAAGAAAAACGGCACGCCCAGAGCGAGTATTATTGTGATTATGATAAGAAAAATAAACATTCCGCTGCCTGCGGTTTCGGCAGTTTCGGTTTCTTCGTCGTCAGCGATGGGTGTTTTGTCGGTTGTTTCGAGTTTGCTGTGCTTTTCTGCGGTATCGGAATCATAAGTATCTGATAATTCGTGGATACCGTCGTCTGAGGTCTCATCTTCATCGCTGCCGCAGGAGGCTGCAAAGAAAATTGTAAACAGCGCAAAGAGTATGATAATTTTTTTGCTCATGGGGTATTATTTTTTGTAACAGAGTTGCAAATCAAAATGTTACACACACGTTCAATTTACAGCTTTGGGGTATAAGTTGCAAATATGTAAAATATTATTGACATTAAAAATATTTTGCTAATGATTTTTATGCTCGTGTTCGTCGTGATGTTCGTTTGAACCGTGTCCGTGCGTTTCTTCTTTTTCTTTTGGAAATAAAATTTCGCGTTTGAGCTTGTCTGTCATATTCATCGTGCCGTTTCGGAATCCTTCTGCAATGCCTTCTTCAACTTTTGCTTTAGCTTCGGTTAGGCGAACTTTTGCTTTAGCTTCTTCGGCTTTTGAATGCGCAACTTCTTGATGCAGATGTATTTCCGCCAGATGTTTTTCGTGCTCGGCGTGATGTATCTTGAAGTTCGCAAGCGTGTCGTGTCCAATTTCCAAATCGTAAACTTTGATGTCCAAAACTTCATACGCACTGCTTTCGTTTAGTTTTTGCTCGGTGGCGTTGATGAGTGCAATTTCATCTTCGGTTTCGTATTTGCTCACGCCTTCCACTTTCGGCACGCGCAAATTGCCTTGCAGTCGTCGCCGAACATTTTCAGCGATGCGGTCTAAACTGCCGAGTACATCTTTGTATGTTTTATGTCTGTGAATTTCTTCGGCAACGGCTTCGTTAATGCGTTCAAAAAGCACGTAATCTTTTGAACCTTTGGTGTATAGCGGCAGTTTTCCGCGCACTGTTACGGTGAGCTTCGGCGTGAGTTGGATACCGTCTTTTCCGACAACCGTAATCGGCGGTTCAACTTTCATAACTTGCGGATTTATAGACCAATCTAACAGTTTATCTAAATCAAAAATTAAGTCAAATTGCAATGCCATAGGTGCGGGCAGTGCGATGTTGTTGCGAATAGCATATTGCATGGCGTAAATGACTTTCAGCACGTTTCCGCCTTTGAGATAATGGTCGTCGATGTCTTCTTTTTTCAAATTTAATTGCGGATTGTCGGCAATCAGTTTTCGAGCCGTAACGTAGTTAAGTACGTCTGCTCCTGCAAGATGATGCTCTTCAAGTTCTTTTTTTCCGATGCCGAGGTGATTCTTTTTTGCATTGATAAGTGCTTTTACAAATTTTTCAACATCAATACCAAGTCTGTGATAATCAACAAGTTCGTCGATAGTTAAATCCAATTCTGCTTGTTTAGCTTTTATAATGTGTTTGATGATATTTTCAATGTCGCGACCTTCGATGTTGTGATCCACAAGTTCTTTTTGGGTGATATTGAGGTCGGAACGTTCAGCTTTTATCATGGTATTGACGAGTTTTTCCATGTCGCCGTCCGTGAGGTAGTGGATGTTCATGGCTTGACGGTCAATTTCGATGCCGGCTTTTTTAGCCAAAATCATTGCAGAAGCGTATTTTTCAATATCGATATTTGCCCGAAAATGTTCCAAAAGACTTTGCTGCGAGATGCGTAAATCGGCATTCGGATTGGTGTTTTCGGATTCTCCTGCTTTTATTTTTTTCTGTTCTTCGTTTGTGATAAAAAGTCCGGCTTTTTTGACACGAATCATAATATTTACGATTTTTTTCAAATCTTCATCGTTCAAGTTTTCTTCTACTAAATCTTGCAAGTTCAAATCTAAACTTGCTTTTTTAGC
This sequence comes from Draconibacterium orientale, assembly GCA_020718265.1. Taxonomy (GTDB): domain Bacteria; phylum Bacteroidota; class Bacteroidia; order Bacteroidales; family JAADGE01; genus DYOJ01. The sequence continues at coordinate 3,254 of DYSM01000190.1, forward strand.
ACGAAGAATTATTTCTACAAAAGCTTCAATATCACCACCATACAGAGAATGCGACTCTAAAATTTCGCGCGAAATATCAATATTTGCATTTTGCACCACTTTGAGTGCGGCAACAAGTTTTTCGGGATTTCCGCCTGAAAGTTCAAATTTTTCGAGGTCGTTGATGTTTACATTCACGCTCGCGCGTTTTGCACGGATGAGCACGTGAACCATATTTTCGGTATGCGCTTCGTCGGTGGTTTGGAGATATTCGCGCAGGTCTTCAAATTCCAAATTCAAATTCACTTCCATTGCTTTAACATATTGAGCAAAAAGGAATTGAATAGGCAGTTTTTGTTGTTTCAATTTCCGATACGTGAAAGAAAAATGCCCAAAGCCGGCTTTTTTGGCATCGGGGCGCAATTCATAAGGTATCCATATGAAGAAAAAATAACTGCCGATAAGAAGAATAAAAAGTATTAACGCAATGTATTCCATGATGCAACGACATTATAGTTTGAAACCGTAAAAATATACAAAATTAAATTGTCTTGCTATTTTTTGTCGAGTTAGCTGTGATTTTTAGTTACTTATCGTCTTTTTTTTCAGATTTTTTGGTTCGAACTAATTTTTTTTCGGAATTATATTCAATTTTTTGGTTGTCGAGCATCCAACGCACAACGGTTATGATTTGCTCCGGATTGCTGTCGATGTTGTCCGTGAGTTTTTCAATGGAATGCGGTTGTTCGTTTAAAAGTTCTTTGATTTGTTCGCAAATTCTGTCGAACTCAAACTTGCTCAAATGCAATTCGTTACGGCGTTTGCAAACATCGCAGTGTCCGCAGCGCGCGGTATCGGTTTCGCCAAAATACGCCAACAAAATTTGACTTCTGCACTTGGCTGTGCTCTCGGCATAATGCACCATCGCCTCCATGCGTTTGAGGAATCGTTCCTTTTTTTCGTCGTAAAGCGTTTTTGAAATGCGCAGATTTTTGTCGTCCAAACGTTCTTCCGTAAAAATAATGAACGGTGTTTGTTGAGGCGCAACATACTTTATAACACCTTCAGCACTAAGGTATTTAAGATATTCAATGATAGTTTCTGTTGAAGTGCCGGCTTGTTTGGCGAGTTGCTCTTCATCGATGCTCACATAGCCCGAAAACATGCCCGTATAAGTGCGCAAAAGCAATTTTATGAAAACATCGTATTGCGATTTTGAAACCTGAAATTTGTATAAATTGTCGCGCGTGATGTTGAAAAAAACTTTTGCCGGCGTAAAGGCATCTTCGGTCAAATCCAAATAGCCTTCGGACTGTAAAAATTTCAGACTGCTGTGGACTTTTTGTATCTGATAACCAAACTTTTGACTAAAATCGCGCACGCGCAACGGACGCACTAATCCCTTGCCTTCGCCCTGAGGAATTTCGTAATAATTGCAAATACTGTGGTAAATTTCTTTGATAAATTCGCGTTCCGGAAAGCTCGTTTCAATGCGTTTTTGCACGCTGAGTTTGTCCGATTTATTGTAAAGCAGAACCGCGTACGCCGTTTTTTCGTCGCGCCCGCCGCGCCCGGCTTCCTGAAAATAGGCTTCGGGTGAATCGGGCAAATCCAAATGCACAACGAAACGCACGTCCGATTTGTCAATGCCCATGCCGAACGCATTGGTGGACACAATGATACGAATTTTATCGTTTTTCCATTGTTCTTGTTTCAAATCTTTGAGCTTCGGTTCCACGCCGGCGTGATAATAGTCGGCACTTACGCCGTTATCGCGCAGAAATTGAGCGATTTCCACTGTTTTTTTTCGGTTCCGAACATACACAACACCCGTGCCTTTTTCAGTATTTACAATTCGGAGAAGATATTTGAATTTATCCTCAACCTCACGCACGATGTAAACCAGATTTTTGCGCTCGAAACTTTTTCTGAATAAATTTTTCTCTTTAAACCCAAGTTTAACCTGAATATCTTCGGCAACTTCGGGCGTTGCGGTTGCCGTGAGTGCAAGAATTTTTGTGTCGGGCAGATGTGCGCGAATGTCAGCAATTTTTAAATACGACGGACGAAAATCGTAGCCCCATTGCGAGATGCAGTGCGCCTCGTCAATGGCGATGAGATTGATTTTCATGTCGGGCAATCGTGCCAAAAAAATCGTAGTTGAAAGGCGTTCGGGCGACAAATACAAAAACTTGTAAGCTCCGTGCACGGCGTTGTTCAGCGTAATGTCAATTTCGTGCGAAGTCATGCCGGAATATATTGCAGCCGCCTGAATACCACGCTTTTTGAGATTTTCAACTTGGTCTTTCATCAGCGCAATAAGCGGCGTAACCACAAGGCAAAGCCCATCGCTTGCCAACGCCGGCACCTGAAAAATGACCGATTTTCCGCCGCCGGTCGGCAACAAACCGAGCGTATCTTTTTTGTGTTCGTCCACAGAAATGATAATATCCTCCTGCATCGGACGAAAATCCGAGTAGCCCCAATATTTTGTCAAAATCTGACGATATTTACTCACGAGTTGTGTCTTTTTTTTTGGAAATCTTTGAATACAATA
>DYSM01000191.1 GCA_020718265.1 Draconibacterium orientale
TCATTATTTTTTAATTTTCATTTCGTTTATCAGATTTTCTATCGTATCCGATGATATTTTTGTAGATTGTATGACTATTTCTTTAGCAACATTCAACAGAATTAATTCTTTGGCAATTTCAATGGCTTTTTCCTCTTTTGAAGTATCCACAACACCTTTTAATTCAATGTAATTTAGCAAGCTTTCTTGGTATCTGTCGTATTCTTCTCTTGAAAATTTTGCAATCTCGGCGGTTTTGAATGCTTTTTGGAAAATTGGTTCGTTCAAAATTGTCGGAATATCGTCAAACTCTTCTAAATGTTTTAAAAAGAAACACCATTTGTCATATTGTGTAACTAATTCTGTTTCCTTTTTTGTAAACAACGGCATTTGTAAGAACTTGAAATTCAGTTTATCGTAAAAAATATCGCCGTCTTGGTCTTTCAAATTTACATAGCGTTCAAATTTTCTGCATTCTTCCGTTTCGTCATATTCAAAGTCCAAAATAGCCAAATAATAAATAGGTTCGAGTTCAAAATTCCATGTGCCTTTTAGGGCTTGTTCGCGCACCGGCAAGGTAATATAAAATAACGCGCGGTCTTTAAAGTGCTTGATTTTAGCCTTTTGCATTTCAACAATGAACGTCTCGCCGTTTTTGTCTTTGCAATGAATATCGAAAATGGCTTTGCGTTCAAATTCCAATTCGGGTGTATTTTCAGTATTCCCAAAAGTTAAATCAACAATAGGAAATTTTCTTGGTAAAACTTGGTTTAAGAAATCGAGTAACAAATCTTTGTTGCCTTCAACCCCAAAAAGTCGTTTAAACCCAAAATCGGTGTAAGGATTGATGTATTTGGCTTTTTTATCTTTGAAATCTGCCATTGTTCTAATTTTTTATCGAAATCTAATGCAAATATACAATTTTTTAGACTTATAAAAAAGTTTTAGTTCGGCTTTCCGAAAAAAAACAAGATTATGAATTTTGCAAAACTCCGGCAAAAGCGTACCTTTGTACGGAAATTTTTCGCAAACTGCATGGAATCAAAATCAGAGTTTAAAATTGTGTTTATGGGCACGCCCGAATTTGCTACGGCAAGCTTGGCAAAAATCCACAATGCCGGATACCACATTGCCGCCGTGGTTACTGCGCCCGATAAGCCCGCCGGTCGCGGGAAAGTACTCACGCAATCGGACGTAAAACGTTACGCGCTGTCGGTAAATTTGCCCGTTTTGCAACCCGTAAATTTGAAAAATGAAACTTTTTTGGCAGAACTCAAGTCGCTCGAAGCCGATTTATTCGTAGTTGTAGCATTTCGCATGTTGCCCGAAGCAGTGTGGGCAATGCCGCCGCGCGGTTCCATAAATTTGCACGGTTCGCTGTTGCCCAAATATCGCGGCGCAGCTCCTATAAACCACGCCGTTATCGCCGGCGAAACCGAAACCGGCGTAACCACTTTTTTTATTTCGCAGGAGATTGACACCGGAAACCTAATTGCGCAAGCCAAAACCTCAATTTTACCTTCGGACAACGCCGGAACCATTCACGACAAACTTATGCTTCAAGGTGCTGATTTACTGTTAGAAACAATTGATTCAATTCGCACCGAAACTTGCAAAACCATTCCGCAGGACAACGCGCTGGTGTGCCACGCGCCGAAAATTTTCAAAGACAACAGCCGCATTAATTGGACTGACAATTGCGAAAAAATCCACAACTTCGTACGCGGACTCAGCCCCGTGCCAACCGCTTGGACTCAGCTTCAGCATACTCCTACCGGAAAAATTTCAACCCTAAAAATATTTGAAACCGAATACGAATTACGCAAAACCGAAGAAATCGGAACGATAATTGCAGAGCAAAAACAGATAGGCATCACCTGTGCCGACGGTATTGTGTTTCTGAAAAATTTGCGTCCCGAAGGCAAAAAGACCATGACGGCAAAAGAATTTTTAAACGGATACAAACCATTTGAATATCAAATAGTTAATATCTAACTTCAAAAAATATGAAATCATTGCTTGTTGCATTTTTACTTTGGTTTTTTCTCGGCGCGTTCTCCGCACACCGTTTTTATTTGGGAAAAATAGGCAGCGGAATTTTATATCTGCTTACAGGACAACTTCTCGGCATCGGCTGGATTATTGATTTATTTCTCATCGGCGGCATGGTTGACCGTTACAATAAAACAATAGAAATCAACGCATTACGCGGAAATTATCAAAGATAAAAACAAAATATTGCGGTAACTGCAAATCATTTTTTGAAAATTGCATAATATTTGTAATTTTACAGCGTCCGAATTATACGGCATGACAAAAAAAATACTACATATCCTTCTGCTATTCATAGCATTTTTGCTTTCGACGACCGCTATTTTCGCGCAAAGTCCGTCGGAAGCCGACAGTTTGATACGTGCCGTAAAAGCATTGCCGAACGACACAGCTAAAGTCAGCAAAATGAATGACTTAGTCTGGAAATTGCGCTTTACCGATTTCGATGCCGCCGTGAATTTGGGCAAAGAAAGTTTGGAACTTGCCAAAGAATTGGAATACGAAAAAGGAGCAGGAACTGCCACAAAAAACTTAGGCGGCGTGTATTTTAATGCGAGCAAATATGATTTAGCCAAAGAATTTTATTTACTGAGTTTCGAATTTTTCACCCAAATTGAAGATAAAAAAGGCATTGCCGTCGCATACAGGAATATCGGAAACGTATTTTACCAAGAAAGTAACTGGAAAGTTGCGCTGGATTATTACATCAAAAGCCTCGAACTGCGAGAGGAAATAGGTGATAAACAAGGAGTTGCGCTCGTGAACGGTGCTATCGGTTTACTCTACGTTTCATCGCACGACAAAAGTGCGGGCAAGGCGATAGAATATTTCCGAAAATCGCTTAAAACTTACATCGAACTCGGCGACAGCACCGGGATGGCAACCACATATCTTTACATCGGAAACTTTTACCACGACCGAAATCGGCTCACGAACGACAGTTCTTCCTACAAACTCAACTTGGATTCAGCTCTGTATTATTTCAAAAAATCACAAGCCATAAACAGTAAATTGAACACACCTGCAGCCGAACAAATGCTTGGTTCTCTGTATGATGCAATCGGAAGCGTCTATCTGAGAATAAATCAGGGTGACTCCGCAATCTTCTATTTTCAGAGAAGCATGATTATCAGAAAAAGTTCCGGAAATCTGTTTGGAGTTGCCGGAACAAGCTATAATATTGCACGTTACTACTCTACTTTCAAAAATGAGATTGATTCTGCCAAAAAATATTTCATAATTGCATTAGACACCGCCAAAGTTATCGGTGCAAAAGTCATTGAAAGAGACGTGTCAAAAGAACTTGCGATTGTGTATCAAAATATTGGAAACTACAAAGAAGCCGCAGAATATTATTCCAGATATATTTCGCTGAATGATTCCATTCAAAGCGAAGAAGACACAAAACGCATCACGCAATTGGAGATGCAATATGAATTTGACAAACAAAAGAAAGTAGAAGCGGCTTTGCATCTTGCTGAAATTGAGCAACAAAAGCGTATTCGTAATATTTTTATCGGAGGTTTTGGGTTTGTTGCATTTTTAGCGCTGCTTATTTTCAAAAACTACCGAGATAAGAAAAAGGCTAACAACCTGTTAGAAGAACTGAACAATCAAATGCTTGAGAAAAATTTCATCTTAAATCAACAAAAAGAAGAAATTATAGCACAGCGCGACGAGATTGAGAAACAACGAGATTTCGTTATTAATCAACGAGATACAATCGCCGAGCAAAATAAATCCATAACAGACAGTATCGTTTACGCACAACGCATACAACAAGCCGTAATGCCGCCGGATGAATACATTGAACGTATTTTAAAAGAAAACTTTATTCTGTTCAAACCACGCGACATCGTAAGCGGAGACTATTATTGGGCTACACAGAAAGACCATAAAATTATTTTCACGGCAGCCGACTGCACGGGACACGGCGTCCCGGGTGCATTTATGAGTTTGCTCGCCATTTCGTTTCTCAACGGTATTGTTAATAAAATCAATCCCGAACGCGGCGAAGAAGTTAAAGCAAACCTCATTTTGAACGAGTTACGCGAAACAATAAAAACATCGTTGCGCCAAACTGGAAAATTTACCGAATCCAAAGACGGCATGGACATGGCGCTGTGTGTAATTGATTATGAGCACAATATCATGCAATACGCAGGCGCAAACAATCCTGCACTTCTCGTGAGAAACGGCGAACTCATTGAACTAAAAGCAGATAAAATGCCGGTCGGAGTTTACTACAGAGAGAAAGAAAGTTTTACAAATCACGAAATCGAAATACAAAAAGGCGACACTGTATATTTGTTTTCCGACGGATTTATAGACCAATTCGGCGGCGTAAAAGGCAGAAAATACATGATTAAGCAGTTTAAAGAACTGATTCTTAAAATAAACGACAAACCAATGTCGGAACAAAAAGAGATTTTCAATAAAGAATTGGAAGATTGGAAACTCGGAAACAGAGAGGAAGGCGACGAACATCACCAGATTGACGATGTTTTGGTTGTAGGTTTCAGACTGTAAATGACCAACTTAAGCAAAAATATGCCGCAGAACAAATAAATAAATTTCAGAAATCCGACAAAACACATTACTTTTACTTGTTTTTTTGAAACAGTAAACACAAAGTGTTATGATAGATATTTCGACTACTTACGCAGGGCTTCATCTGAAAAACCCAATAATTGTGGGCAGCTCTTCGCTTACAAACAAAATTTCTACTATTCTAAAAGCGGAAAAATCAGGTGCTGCAGCAGTTGTATTGAAATCAATTTTTGAAGAAGAAATTACCAACGAGTTTTCCGGCATTCTCGCAGAGGCAGACCGAGAAAGCCGACACGTAATTGACTTGGATTATTTTGACTATAAAATCAAAGAAAATAATATACAGAACTACCTCAACCTCATAAAAGAAGCCAAAGCCGCCGTTTCAATTCCGATTATCGCGAGTGTAAATTGTGTTTCGTCGCATGAATGGACGTTTTTTGCACGCGAAATTGAAAAAGCCGGCGCCGATGCGCTCGAACTGAACATTTTTCTGTCGCCCGCAGACACGACAAAAACCAGCGAATCCAAAGAAGAAGTGTATTTTGACATCATACGAGCTGTCCAAACCAAAATAAAAATACCGATTACAATAAAAATGAGCTACTATTTTACCGATTTGCTCGGCATGATTCAAAGGCTTTCAAAATCGGCAATTCAAGGTATCGTCCTGTTCAATCGCTTTTTCAGTCCGGATATCGACTTGGAAACCAATCAAATAATTCCTGCAAATATTTACAGCACACCGTCCGAGTTACCGACTTCGTTGCGTTGGATAGCAATATCATCGCCAAAAGTGTCGTGCGACTTGGCTGCATCAACGGGCATTCACAGCGGACAGGCACTTATCAAACAGTTGCTTGCGGGTGCAGACGCTGTGCAAATAGCCTCAGTGCTTTACAAAGACGGTTTTGAAGTTATCGGAGAAATGCTCGACGACTTGCGACTTTATATGGAGCGACACGATTATGCTAAAATACTTCATTTTCAAGGACTTATGAGCCAAAAATATGTTAAACATCCTTCGGTTTACGAACGCGGTCAATTCATGCGCTATTTTAGTGAAGCGTAAGTAAGTTTGTAAAGTTCATAAAGTTTGTAAAGGAACTAACGGTGTTGCAAAAATTTTGCTCTTAGACAGTCGCTGTAATAAAACTCATAACTTGTTGAAATTCTATACGATATAGCGAAATTTCGT